>NZ_JAPEIB010000073.1:0-3842 GCF_028823735.1 Algoriphagus sp. NF | reverse complement strand
ATTCAATTCTGTAGGCTCAGTAATAAATGCCCAATTCTCCTGATGCCTATCACTATTGCCAATTAGTGCATCAAAAATCAGCATTTCGACAATCTTGGAAAGATGAGCTTCTAACTGAAATGATCTGAAAGAGTTGATGATGAGTTGAAAATCGTACCTATTTCTTGAGGCTGTATCTTCAGGTTTGAATTGTTGATCAAAGGCTTGAAGGTATTTTCCTCCTTCTACCAATTCTTCTTTATCCGTAATCATAGATTTTGAAATACAGCCAATTACACCTTCTCGCTTTGCTATGTGGTAAGGGAGAATGTTGAATTTCAATAAATCCCCTACCTCAAAAGCAATGATTTCTGACCAAAATTCGTATTTATAATCCATCTTTCCCACTCGATAAGATTGCTTGAAGTAGTATCGCTCCCCATCTTCTGGATTTAAATAGATTTTTTTGTCACGAGTTCCTCCCGTGTTCCACCAGCTTTGCTCATTCCAGTCGTCTATTTGAAAAAGTCTAGCCATTCGATGTTTTAAGATTTACCCTTTTTCGTAAGCTTTTCTAGGAGCTTCTGCTGCCAAATTCAGTTCTGATTCCGCTTCCCTAACCCTCACCTGTCCATTCATCAGCATCGGCAATAGCCAATCTCGAAGAGAGGAGAGTTGAATGTTTTCTAACTCACATTTATTTTGCTTGTTAAAGCTGGTAATTGTGAGTTTATGAAAATGGTCTAATATTGATTTTTCAGGCCTTACTACTTTGATTGTGAATAAATCGTCTTTGGTAATTGCTCCAAAAGTGGTTCCATCAACATTTCTTCTATCAAAGATTTGTTTTAGATTTTGCATTACGCCGAATAGAAAAGTTTTCTGGCCATTTTTTGCAGCTAACGCAGCTAGACCTCTACCAATACAACAGTGTTCTTTTGAAATATTTATTGTTCCGACAGGTGCTCTTACACTTAAGAGTAAATCTCCCTCATTCGCAAATCTTGTTGGCATAGTAGTAAATTTTCTAATTGTAGGAAATCTATTGCCAAAATCTGTACAACCTTGATAAAATACAGTTCCCTCGGAATTTTCGTTGTAGGATTCACCTGGAGGTGATTGCCCCATAGTTATTGAAGCTATATCTTTCAACTCCTTCACTTCCCACCCCTCTGGAATTTCCCTCTTCAATTCCTTATTCCAGACCATTTTTCCGCCAGAGGATTTGTAGGGTTTGACATCTTTGGGGTCGGAACTTTCATCGGCTGGCTTGCCCTGCGCGAAGTCAAAGGGGAAGTCAAACTGCACAAACCAATACTCATAAATCAACTTCGCCATTCCTTCCAGCTCGGTGTTGATTTTGTTATTGAGTTCTATTTTGGAGTCGATTTCTTTTAATAATTTCCCTATAACTACTTGTTCGCTTATTGCTGGTAGTTCTATCTCAAGTTCTTTAATAACTGAAATTGGGGGGAAATTAGGAATAGTTGAATCACCTTTTTTTCCAATTATCATATTTACTATATGATGCTTGAATAAGTAAAAAAAGTAATTTGAATCTATAATTTCTAAATTTAATCTTATTCTTAATAATGCCTGATTTATTATACCTTTTTCAATATTTTCTTTTAATTGATATATAGCCCCATAATTAACTCCGGAGCAAGAAACAACAAAGTCGCCGGGTAATACTTCAAATCGTCTCATTTTATTATTAAAGTATTCTTCAGATATATAATACTTTCCAATTTCTGGATTTGATTGAAGAACTACACTTTGTTCATATACTTTATAGGTGTTTTTAGATTTTGGTACAAAAATTTCCTTTTTTAGATCACCGCCGAAAGGCCCTCTTAAAAACCCATTTTTATTCAGAACAATATCTTTAAAAAAATATTTATTCATATTTAAGTCCATTTAAATTGTTTTGAATTTGATTTTCTAAAACTTTAGATTCAGAAAAAAATGACGCTAGGTTTTCTTTAAATTCTTCCAATTTATTTTTAAACTCCTCTTTTGTGATATCCACATACTCAATTTTCACTTCAAAGTATTGTCCTGCGCTGAGACTGTAGTTTTTAGCTTCTATTTCATCGTAGCTGACTAACACAGAGAAGTCTTCTACTGCTTTCTTTTCAGAAAAAGTCGCTATGATTCGATCCTCTTCAGCTGTGGAGAGTAAGGTCTTTTGATTTTTCCCTTCCTTTACGGTTGTACCCAGATTGGATGCATCAATCAGGATTACATCACCTGTATTCTCTTTATCCAGAAAGATCACAGAGACATTGGTGCCTGTGGTGGCGAAGATATTACTAGGCATAGAGACTACTCCCGCCAGCATCCTTTCTCTGACCATCCGTGCACGGATTTTTTTCTCGATGCCACTTTGTGCCGTGATAAACCCAGTGGGAACGACAATCGCGGCTTTTCCAGTAGGAGAGAGGGAATACATGATATGCTGGAGAAACATCAGGTAGATCGCCATAGATTCCTTCTTCTTTGCTGGGACTTTTGGGATACCGGCAAAGAAGCGTTCATTGTTTTGCTTCGTATCCAGATCAGCGACAAAGTCAGAGAAGTCCAGCTTGAATGGTGGGTTGGAGACGATGTAGTCAAACTTCTGGAGCTCACCATTGGCTTGCCTATGGTAAGGTTCCAGGATGGTATTTCCCTTTACTATATTAGGAATGGAATGCACCAGGTTATTCAGGATCAGATTAAGTCGAAGTAGATTGGAGGATTTCTGGGAGATATCTTGAGAATAGATCATGCAGCGATCTTCTCCGATCTGATGCGCCAGATTCATCAGCAGGGTACCAGAACCCGCCGAAGGATCGTAGCACGAGACATTACTCACCTCGCCTTGCACCAGACAGCGAGCCATAATCTTGGAGACGGCATGCGGGGTGAAGTATTCGGCATATTTACCGCCTGAGTTGGTATTGTAGTCTTTGATCAGGTACTCGAAGATCGTGGCGAAGAAGTCAAACTTCTCCTTGAAGATTTCTTCAAAACTAAAGTGAACCAGTTTATTGATGATGGATTTGCAGAAATCATCTCGCTTGTCGGTAATGTACTTGGAGATGTTTTCGAAGAGGACGATTTTCTCACCTTCCTCAGTGATCACGGAGAAGATATCGCTGTTCTCTTTTGCGATAGCTAATAGGGTAGTATCAAAAATCTCCGAAAACTTAGGTTCAGACTGACGCTGATACAGTCTGGATATAAATTGCTCCGGCTGCAAGCGGGCAGTTCCCTCATTGAGTTGGAGCATTAACAATTCATATTCATCCTCGGGAATCATACGAATGGCCTCATCTAGATTTTCGGCAGCAACTAGATTTGGTTTCAGCTTTTTGAGTTCGTAGATAAATTTATCGTTGAGGAACTTGTAGAGAAATACTTGGGTAATAATCTTGAATTCGTTGCCGTCATTTCCCAGTCCATAATTAGCACAGGTACTTTTCAGTCCATCGATCAAGAGTTTGGTTTTACTTTCAAATAGGTGGTTCTCGGTCATTTTAATCTATTGATTTTCAGGATATTTTAATCGAAATAAATTTTGCCTTTGGTGTAACCATACTGACTTTCAACTTTCAAAATTACATCTTGATATGTTGCATATTCATAGCAATATCTTGTTTCGATGTAGTAGGAGGTGCCCTGAACTCTATAGATATTTGATCCTTTGCGGGTTACCTCGATCTCATAAGCTCCAGTTTCTAATTTTGCAGGTACTAAGATCAATTCTGGTTCATCTAATTCTCCATCTGAGGTGAGTACTTTTAATCCACTTTCTGGATCTATACCTTCATAAAACTGTCATGAGTAATCTCGGTCAGTGGGTGGAAGTGCAGATTCGT
>NZ_JAPEIB010000072.1:0-4169 GCF_028823735.1 Algoriphagus sp. NF | reverse complement strand
GGGGTCTATAGGGCTTTTCGCGGATATGCAGGCTACTCAGCGGGATCTGCTTCAGCTTTCAGTAAATAGAAACTTCGCCAGAGACGTTGATTTTCCTTCCCTAGGAATGGACCTCAGAAACGACGACACTTGGATGCTCAGCCTGAGGCACAGCAGAGAACTGAATAGAAAGAAGGCCCTCCAGTGGAACAATGCCATCTACTTCACCCGGGTGGATCACCTGATGGACAATCTACTACGCGAGGAAAGAATGATGGATGCCTCTACTCCGGCCATCACCCAAAACTGGGGATTCAGAAGTGAAGGGGTCTGGAGAGTCAAGCAAGGGAAACTCTTTGCGGGTGTGGATTTCAAAGAAGAAGCCGCCGATGGTAGCCGTACCCGGACACTGACCATGGGACCCATGGCAGGCAAAGTCTTCGTGGATAATCTATGGCAAGATGCTCAAATCCAGAAAACCGGTCTATTCTTCAACTACCAATTCCCCATAGGAAAAACAGTCCTGAATGCCTCTGGTAGACTAGAAGCAAATCATGCGCTGGCCAATAATCCGGCAGAAGAATTTCAGCAGCTACACGCCAGTAACGAAAACACCCAACTCAATCCGGGAATAAGCCTAGGTGCGCAATTTGAGTTGAATAAAGCATTTTCTCTAGGGGTATGGGCTGCAAGTGTGAAACGTAGCGGTAGTTTATTGGAGAGATTCGTCAATTATCTACCAGTGGGCCTAGACCCTTGGGAACTAGTCGGAGATCCAACGATCAAACCTGAACAAAACAATGAAATTGACCTCATTCTCGCCTATCAAAAAGAAAAAGTCTCCATGGAGTTCACCCTTTTTGGCTCCTATATGAGGGACTATATCAGCTCCGTAAAGACAGATCTGAAACCCAGACTCGCGAGCAGCCCGGGCGTGAGACAGTATGTAAATATCGGTCAAGCGATGAAAACAGGCATGGAATTCAATTTCAAACAGCAAATCAGTAATAACCTCAGTCAGTCCTTGGCCATGGCTTACACCTATGGGCAGGATTTTGAGCTGGATGAGGCCCTTCCTGAAATTGCCCCGCTGGATGTGAGATACCGGCTACAGGGTAGTTGGATCCAAGGTAAACTACAGACAGGGCTTAGTTTGAGACATGTTTTGGCTCAAGAACGAGTTTCTGAAGCCTTTGGGGAAGGTAGCACTCCTGGCTTTAGCCTCCTGGACCTAGACTTGAGCTTTCCTCTGAGCAGCATGGTATTGGTTAAAGCCGGAGCACAAAACCTCTTCAATGAGACCTACTACGAGCACCTTTCCAGGCCCATACGAGCCGGAAACATCCCAATGTACGCCCCGGGTAGAAACTTTTTCGTGATGGTCAGCTTGAAGTTTCCTTAAGTAAAAATCCAACCTGCCAGGATTTAAAACCCTGGCAGGCTTTAAGCCATATTAATCATGTCTAGCCCCTTCCATCACCTTGAAAATGTGAAGAATGGAAGGAAAAACTGCATCCATGGATTCTGAAGCTCCTTTGGTCGAACCAGGAAGTCCCAATACCAAAGTGTCTCCGATCAATCCTGCCACGGAGCGGGATAGCATGGCATAAGGCGTACGTTGCTGTCCGAAATTTCGAATAGCCTCTTCAATCCCGGGTATTCTTCTTTCTATTATTTCCTCCAAGGCCTCGGGCGTAATATCTCTTGGTGATAAGCCTGTCCCTCCTGAAAAAATCACCATATCCATTTGATCACTTACCTGCTGAGAACAAAGCTGTTGGATTTGGTCTTTTTCATCAGGTATGATTTGGTAAACAAGAACTTGAACTCCGACTTTTTCCAGTTTTTCTTTGATCACCAACCCGGCGGAATCTACCTTTTTCCCTGCCGAAATCGAGTCCGAACATACAACCACAGCAGCTCGAAGGGACTGCTCCAGATCTTTTTTGCGATCGGACTTCCCTCCTCTTTTTTCAACCAGCTTGATTTGCTCAATAGTCACTCCTTTGTCTATAGGCTTGAGCATATCGTACATAGTCAGGGCTACCACAGAGGCTGCATGCATCGCTTCTACCTCCACACCGGTCTTGTAGATGGTATGAATTTCGACAAAAACGGTTACTTCAATAGCTCCTACTTCATAGCTAACGGAAGTAAACTCCACCGGTAAAGGATGGCAATCGGGAATCATATCTGCGGTCCTTTTGGCAGCAAAAAGGCCCGCAACACGTGCACACTCGAGCACGTCGCCCTTAGGGACAGTTCGGTTTTGAATGGCTTGGATGGTTTCAGGATGACTTACTTTGACGATCGCCTGGGCCACTGCTTTCCGTAGGGTGTTACTTTTATGCGTGATGTCGACCATTTAATTCGTACTTAAACTCCGGGAAGATAGCATATCCTGAATAAAATCCTTCAAATGCTCTATTTCCACATGGTCCATCAGCACGATTTTATACCATTGATTGGTCTCATCGTGGGTTTGTGGGACAAGGTTATACTTATGAGCCAATGATTCCGGCACACATTCGGAGCGAATGGTGACAATATTCATCTCCTGTTCCCGAAAATAGATTACCCCCAACTGATCCAATTGCTTGCAAAGCCAGTTGGTCCGCATTTTGATCACAGATATCTTTTCAAACCACTTATGAGGACCATAGGTAGTCAAAATCACCCAAACTGCCACAGCATTGGCACCCGATCGACTTCCACAAAGGGTCAAGTCCATCCCTTGAACATATTTTGCTTCTGAAGTGAGTACATTTTCGATCAGTTCTTTTCGGCAGACAAAAATACCTGTACCATAGGGTGCCTGAAGCATTTTATGCGCATCAATAGTGATTGAAGAAATATCCGGATTGGTGAAGTTGATTTGGTTTTCGAAGTCTCCAAAAGGATAGACAAAACCTCCATAGGCTCCATCGATATGCATACGGAAAGGGAGGTGAAATTCGTGAAGGACAACTGTGAAAACTTTGGGATCATCCACGGAGCCAAACATGGTAGTCCCCATATTGGCGACAACGATAAAGTACTTTTTACCTTTCTGAAGGCTTGCTTTCACCGCCTCTCTCACAGCCTTTGGGCTTACTTCTCTGGTATCCGGATCTACTGAGACTTTTTCCCAGTCGATCATCAGAAGATTGGCAGCCTTGGGGATGGAGTAATGGGTATCTTCGGAAGCAAGAATGACAATTTCATCCAACATGGCTCCCTTATTTTTCAAAAATTCGTTTCGATAAATCCACAGTGCCTGTGCATTGGCCTCAGTGCCTCCCGGAGAAATATACCCGTCAAACTCCCCTTCTCCGATTTTGAACAGGTCCACAGCAATCATGTTCAGGACCTCCCGCTCTATCGCTTGAGTACCTTTGAATGCATATTCGGAAGTCCCAAAGGTATGGCAACCGATATGGTTGGGGTTGGCGATGTATGTACTCAATACGGGCATTTCCCGAAGGAAAAGAGACTCATTTGTAAATACCTTTTCATCCAATCGAGAGGCAGGATAGCCCAAGTTAGCATCTTTAGAAAAATCCACATTGACTTTTAAGGCTTGCTGGACTCGATTGAGCCGCTCCTCTGGAGAGAGTTTTCTCCAGAACTTCATTTGAATTTCCATATCACAATATATTAGTTTTTTTCTTCAGGGAAATCGGAAAAAGTCCGGACTTCTTCCAGGGTGTTTACATTGGTAAATTCGAGATGAGGATCGGTAGAAATAGTCGCCAAATCGACCACCTGATGGGTTTGCCCCTCAATAAATCCTTGCACCTTGTACTCCTGCCGCTCCAGACTGGACAAGACCTGTGGCAGAAGGCTGACAGGATAAATCCCCGGAAAAGGATAAAGGCTCCCGGAAATCATGCCGATAACTATTCCCGTGCACTCCTTTGAGAGGAGTTTATTAATCGTGCCAGTCTGAATCAGCGGGGAATCACAGGAAAAGATAATGGCATGGGAGCATCTACAGTAGGTCAACGCTGTGTAAATTCCACCCAGGGGTCCACAGTTTGGGATCAAATCCGGAATCACAGGTACCCCCATGTCAGCATATCCTGGATGATGTCCGATAATATGCTGTGAAAGGCCCAGAGGAGCTGTGGCCTCTAGGACATGCTGGATCATGGGTTTGCCCTTTAGCTCCACAAGGCCTTTTTCCTGACCCATCCGGGTACTTTTGCCTC
>NZ_JAPEIB010000071.1:0-4609 GCF_028823735.1 Algoriphagus sp. NF | reverse complement strand
ATAAGCTGGCAGGCTAGTTGGATCAATTTTAGAGTTTTTTGCTTTAAGATGGGAAGCAAATCTTACAATTACCATTTCGGCTTTAGGGTCAATATATATGGTTTGCCCATGAACTCCTCTTGCGGCAAAGGCACCGGGCTCGTTCCCATTATGCCACCACATGTTTCTGTAACTCCAATTTTCCAATGATTCTCCATACAATGATTTGCTAAAGGATTCATTGCTTCTTCCATTCATAATATCCACTATAAGAGGTTTGGAAGAATTTGCTGTTTATTGAACTTACCTGTAGTTCGAGTCATTTCGCCAAGTATATCCATATCGCACAGCTTTGAAATTTAGCCATCACCCGCAGTGCATCCCTATGATCACTCTTGATTTCATTTCATCAATCTTGGTTGCAGCAGGTAGGCCAAAAGAAGGCAATCAAGCCTGTCCGTCTTAGAAAGATCAAATACAACTTTGACTGAACGTCAGGAAGGCTATAAGAAGAATTATAGCTGAAAAATGAATTTTTGATTATTCATTTGATACCATGTTTTTGGTGGCTATTATTTCTTTTTCAGCTTGCTCTGTTTTAGTGTCAAAAATCAGAAGTCCTTGATTAGTGGCGTCAAGTTGATCGATTAACTCACCTTTTTTGTTCCAAACAGCACTTTGTCCAGCGCTCATAAATTTATCACAATGCCCCACACAGTTTGACATCAATATGGGCGTCTTGAACTCCTTTGCAATGCCAGGAAAGTGTTGGTATGCTTTTTCAATTCCGCTTTTTGGTTTGGCTACACTGGCAATGTAAATATCGGCTCCTTGATTTTTGGCATTTAGGAAATGTTCTTTTTGCAATGTCTCATAGCAGATCCCCACGGCGATTTTTACTCTTTTTATGGTTAAAATAGTTTGGTTTTTGCCACTTATAAAATAAGGGAGCTCGTCCGCATGTAATAGTTGCTTGGCATAAGTTGTCCTTTCTTTATTGGATCGAAAAATCAACATACTGATATTGATTCCCTCGGTTGCTTTTGTTGGCATTCCGATTCCAATAGCTATTTTATTTTTATTGGAAAGCTCTTGAAATGGATCAAAAATAGTGCTTTTGATGTCTGTCGCTAATTCCTCGGCTAATTCGGGTTCGTAGTTTGAAATAGACAATTCAGGAAAGATGATCAAATCAGCTTTTAATTGGATTGCACGCTTGATCAACTCCAAATGGCTTTCAATATTCCTTTGGATATTTCCTTTTTCGGATTTCGTTTGTGCAATGCAGACTTTCATGTGTTTATAATTTGTTTTTAGCGGTCACATGAAATCTCGAAATTATAGTCATACCTCGATGTGACGGGTACGTCATGCTCGATTTCATCTGTTTATCATTTGATTTTTAAATGCGACAGCCTGTCCCGGAATGTCGGTTGGGATGGAATCCCGGACTGTCGGCTGTCAGGTATTTACTTTGACGGCTCGGCTAGGTGCCGGTCAAAGTATTCGATTAGCTTACCAAACAGGTAGCGATCGTAATGCTGCTCTCGGCTCCACCCATGCGTCGCTCCTGGTGCAAAGGCAAAATCGAAGTCCTTGCCCTGTTTGATCAGTTCTTCCGCTAGCACGGCCACAGTCTTAAAGGGTACCACATGGTCTTGCATACCGTGGATAAACAGGAGTTTATCTTGCAGATTTGCTGCATAATTGAGGGCTTTTCTTTCGAAGATCTCCGGATCTGTCTGTGGGGTACGTACTATAGCCACATCGTCCGTACCAAAAAACATCGGATCCACAGCCGCCGCAGCAGCTACACCCACTTGGAATAAGCCTGGCTTCATCAAGAGCGAATAAACTGAGAGTGTACCCCCATAACTACTGCCCCAAATGCCGATTCGATCGGGATCGACATAATCCAGGGACTCCATGTAGGCAACGGCACTCGCATAATCTTCAATGTCCTGATCAGCAAAGCCCAGTAGGAACTCTTCACGGAATGCCCTCCCATATCCATTACTACCCCGTGAATCTACCTGCACGATGATGTACCCCTTCTTAACCAACAGCTGCTGTACAAGACTGTAGTTACCTGCCCAGCGGTTTCTAGCTGTATTCGAATACACGGGCCCGAAGAGTACTGGATACTTCTTGCCGGGCTGCATTTTGGTGGGTTTCAGAATCCGTGCATGAAGCGTATAGTCATCTACCAAACTGGGGAAACTAACGTATTCCGCAGCAGTCCAGGTTCGCTCCGTGAAGGCGGGTAAGGGTGAATGGGTGATTTTCTTAGTAGTACCATCCTCGCTTCCTGCCACGTATAGCTCGGGTGGTGAGGTATCGTTGCTGTGCATAAACACCAAGTGCTTGCCATCCGGTGAAGGATAGCCAATATTCTGTCCAGCAAGCTGCGTCAACTGCTCGGGTTCACCATCGGACATTTTCAATCGATACACGTGTTGTTCGTAGGGATTCACGCCGTTGCCGGCATAAAAAAGTGCATCCCCAGCAATAATGGGGGAGGAGAGCACATCATAGGATGGATCGGTAAGGAGCTGCGGGCGGTCCTTAGAAGATAAGGAGTCGATCGTATAAAGTCCATAGCGATCACCCAAATCACTTAAGAAAACGACCTGCTGTCCATCCGGATGCCAGGAAGATCCAAAGGATGTGTACATGCGGCTTTCCCGAACGCCTCTCCAAATCTCTTTCACTTGGCTTTCTCCAGGTGACAGGACGAACAACTTCCGTTCAACCGCCGTATCGGATGCGATATCCACAAGCAAAGCCCCATCCGGTGACCAGTTGAAGTCGATGACCTGATTCGCATGCGGGTCCGGCAAATCGAGGTATCTGATGTTGCCACTTGCTACATCGAGTAGGCCAACCCTTCGAATTTCGTTTGGATCACCGGGATAACTTCGACGTACCTCGTTGGGATTGGTTTCGGCATCGAGGTAATCCGGGAACGGCACCTTCCGCATCTCCCGTCTGTCCACCACATGAATCGCGATGGTCTTGCTATCCGGGGACCATTTGTAAGTTGGTCCACTCCAGATGCCCGGGCCGATTTCACGTTCCGCACGGCTGTAGCGTCCCTTTGCTAAGCTAGAGAGAGGGGCGATGCCGATCTCGGTGAGTTGGCGATTCTGTTTGGAAGAGAGGTCAGCAAGCCACAGGTCACCGTTCTGTATGTATGCCGCTTGCTTACCGCTTGGCGATATCGAAAGATTACTCGCACCTGCCTCGACCGGCATCAACTGAAGGTCTACCCCTTCGCTGACTGATGTCTGCCATAGCTGTTCACCTCGCAGGCTGAGGATGGTGTTTGCGTCGGTCCAGACTATATCGCGTACTGACGGGGATTTCGTATTGGAGAAGAGGCGGATTTCCTCTCCATCATTGGAGGATACCCAGAGGCCACGCCCAGAGTTTCCTGGTTCGCTCCATGAAAAGGCAAAGTACTCGCTGTTCGGTGCCCAGACAGGTTGAGACGGGCTTGTTCCTGTCAGTTTTGGCCTTGCAAAGAGGTCATCCAGTGTGAGCTCGGCTTCCTGCGCTTGGAGGCTTGTAGAAATCGCTATCAGAAAGCCTACCATGAACCATATTCGCCAAAAAGAAATCTGTTGCATGTGTTAATTTAGTAATTCGGGTAAAATTTCTTATTCGGCTCAAAATAGCTAAATGAGATGGAAAAGGAATAAGGCTAGTGGTCTAACTAACTGTAAGGAGGGCCTTTTTCATTCCTGACTTCTTCCAATCAGTCCTACTTTCGGAGGGCAGACCAAAAAGAAGGCAACCAGCCTAATTACAGCCCCGCCAGAGTGTCGGGCAGCCCCGCCTGACCGGACGGGCAGGCAAAACAAAGAAATATTGCTAAAAAATGAACTTTTGATTATTCATGGAAGCCGATGTTGTGCACAGCGATTGTTTAAAATAGATGAATCCCATAACCAAAAGCAGTGATAAGAATTAAAACTGCTGACATAATGGCCCCGAAATTCCAAAAAGTGTATTTCGATTCCTTGATCATTCGGTACAGTTGCAATATTCCTAAGATAATGATTACCAAACTAAACCACGGTAGCCACCATGCTTCATCAACAAGACCAAAAAAGAGTGTGAGACCACCCAGATTTACAGTAGCGAGCATGTAGTAACCTAATCCGACTAGGAAGAATATGATGGATAGGAATAAAGCAGTCCTCAGAGCACTATATGTTTTCTTTCGAATGACACGTAAAACTTCCCGAAAAATATATATCAAAGCCAAAAGAAAAGGAAAAAAAAGTATGACTATCCATAACAGATTTCTATCTATAGCGACCTTCTTAATAAGCGAACTTACCTTAGAGTTTGCATAGATGGACGTGGTAAAAGGTATAGGTGTTGACGCCAGACTTTGTATGCATTCGTCATTTGGTTGTTTATCTGGTTGCTCTAGAAATTCTTTTAGCATCTTCTGACCACAGGGGGTAATAAAAACACCATGTCCTACCTTTGGAAATTCGAAATAATAACTATTACTATATCTGTCGTGCATTATTCTACTGTATTCTGGCGCAGTGATGGGATCGTAGGTTCCAGCTACAACTAAAGCAGGCGCATCACTAGTAACTGGTATGGTATCTCT
>NZ_JAPEIB010000070.1:0-4700 GCF_028823735.1 Algoriphagus sp. NF | reverse complement strand
AAAAGTCCATGGAGTCAAAGAGACTAAAGAGTATTTTATACCGAGTTTCTCACAAAGACTTGATGTGCTAGATAGAGAGAAGACATTATTTGTTCAAGGCACAACCCACATTATAAAACCTGTATTCTCTTTTGAGAAGGTTAAAAAATATAGTTTGTTTTTTTTACCTCAGCAATATTGGGAAATTACATCAGGATTATATGTTAGCGATGCATTAAAAAATGCAATGCAAAAAATGAAATTAACAGGAGTAGACTTTGAAAATACAACGGTACTATAATATAAAAACTTTAAATATGATGTAAATAGGGATTTTCCATTTATTTCAATTCTAATTATTTCTTTTAGTGTTTTACAATTAGCCCTTATAGTGCTTTTGTATAAAAAATTAAAAAGGTAAAGTAGTGTTCTTCTGTTGATATTTTAGTTTGGATTAAACCCGAGAGGGAGATTTTCCCGATTGCTAAACGAACAATGTATTTTTTTTCGTTGTGGATTTTTTGTTGCATTGAAGATTTATTTTATTTGGATTCTAAAGCTTATCCAAAATTTCCCGGATTAGTCGCTCTCTGTCCAATTCCTTTTTTCTTTTTGTCCGTAGATTTAGGATATAGAGTATCCAAATCCCCCAGGCAACCGCAAAAAGCGGTAAAGGATTCTCTGCTCCCAATGCTCCAATCATTGCTATGAAGCTGATGAAAATGGTTCCTAAAAATTTGATGGTTGACCACATAGTTGAATTATTTGATAATGAATTCATTAATTTACGAATTAGAATTGAAGTTGTTGCACTTAATTGTATAAAGATAGATTTATATAAAAGAGTATAATTCTTTCTGGAGCTTGTTTAGAAATTTAAAAATCAAATCGTTATGAAAAAATCTACAGAGGCAATATTGTTCTTCCTACTGCTCTTTAGCTTCAATTCTGTTTATTCGATAAATCCCGATCGAGAATATATTCGTACTCCAGATTCAGTCAAATGGAATTATCAGCAACTAGATATCAATACCCGTGATGGCTTTCGTCTCAATACTTGGATTTATGAAGCCAAACCGGAAAATGATAAGGATACGGTTTTGATTCTTGCTTATCCTGATGCTGGGAATATGTCCTATTTTGTTTACCATGCAGCCATTCTGGCAAATGCTGGCTATACGGTAGTCACATTTGACTATAGAGGATTTGGGAAAAGCCAAGATTTCGAGATTCAAAAAGAATTTCTCTATTACAAGGAATTTGCTTGGGACCTGGAAGCTGTGGTCGAAACCATTTCAAAAGAAATCCCAAACAAGAAATTGGGAATATGGGCCATGTCGATGGGAACAACCATAGCCTCAAGAGCCTATCCACAGATTAAAGGTCAGATTGATTTTATTATTGGGGAAGGATTCGTCACCGATCCTGATGGAATTGTGGATTATTATAAGGAAAAGGGTAAAGAGATTCTACTTCCGGAGAGCAGTGATGAGTTTAAAATTTCCCTTGAATCTATCGATTGCCCACTTCTGATTTTAACTGCATCAAATGACAAGGTTACGACTCATGGGTCCGCCATTATACTTCAGAAGAAACTAGGAGACAATTGTGAAATTAGCAGATATGAAGGTGAACACCTAACAGGATTTCAGGTGGACTATGACAATCTGGGATTTGGAGGATGGTTTTTAAGTGAACTAGAGGAATTTTTGCAGTATAAGTCCTAACGATACATTATACTCTCTTCTTTTTCTTCTATGCTTCCCAGAAATCCTTTTATTCATTGTAGCTATCTGACCATCAGATTCGTTTGAGAGATAGAATTTGAAGCCGGGAAGTTTTTCTTATTGAGAAAGCAACTAGAAAAGAAATCATCTACCCCTCCCCCATCAATTTGTGATGTCAAAGCAGAGTAGTAAAACCTGATAAAATGAGAAAGTCTTCATCTAAATATCTATTGTTTTTTGCGGTATTAATTACGTTTGGTTGCCAAGATGATTTGGTGCCCGGTGAAGAGTTCACTGTTAGAATTGAAAGTACTTCTGATATTTCTTGTGGTCTTCCAGTAATCCTTTTTTTGGAAAAAAGTGATCAAGTGAGGGCCAAAACAAATGAGGAATCCTTGGAATATAATGCTTATGGACTCGATGAATCACTTAATGTTATCGGAAATGAACTCGTAATTACTTTTGGTAAAGTTAAAGAAGAGGATTTTCGAGTTTGTAGAGCAATTGGGATACCTTATCCGGCGGTTTCGATTCTAAGTGCCAGATTGAGAGATTAGATATTGAATATCAGGCTATTAATTTATTCTTAAGAATCCCATTTCTTTTTCCAGGCAGTAAATTCGGAAGGTCTAATTCGAAAGCGGACAAAATTTCCTTCATGAATTCCAAGGAGTTCGGTTTCTACTACTTCAGCGAACCTAGATTGGTCTGGTTCAGGTAATTTATTGACTTCAGATTTTATTGCTTGGGATGCTGCTTCTTTATCCATTGCATTGGTCACGATGTGGCTGACGATCGCTCGTATTTCCTCCCGGTATTTTAAGCGGAAAGGATCCGGCTCGCCAAGAGATTGACGAATGGCCGCATACCTTAAGGCAGACCGCTCATAGGCCCACAAAAAAACATCCTTGAATAACTCGACACGGTTTAATTCATAGATGCCAAGCATTCCTTTGATATAGCTTTCCTCCGGTACATCTATAAATGAAAGAGGTGCAAGGTTGTGTCGGTTCAAAGGAATATTGGCAGCCAATCTGGATACTCGCTTATTGACATCATCAAATGGTTGGAGATAGGGAAGCTGAACCAATACAAAAAAAGCCTGCTCAAAGGGATTTTGGATTTGGCTTGCCTTTGCCAGTATTAGGTCAAAAGATTCTTCGATAAGTTGTGGAATTCCCAACGGAGTAAATACCGAATTGGTGATTCCCACGCCAAATGTTCTAAGCCTGCCGGATGCAGCCGGATTTGGCAACAGGTTGTTTGAAAGCAGGGCATGGAGATTAAGAAAAGTGTAGCGATTGAAGCCCACCTCATCAGACGATTCTACCAAAAACTCGATAGCCTCCTTGTGATTGAGAATCATCTGGGTTTCCATCGGAGACTTGTTCGAGGGGGTTTTCCCGTTATGGATTAACAGCTCCGTATCCAACAAGGAATAGGTGTTTCCTTCCAGTCTGCTTGAATTCCAAGATAGGTCGATCAACAGGCGATTTAATATTTCTCTGGCATAGGTCCCTGCTGGCTGTTCTCCATTCCTGGTATTTCCCCATTCAGCCAGTTTTTGTTTTTCTTGGTTGCTGAGAAAGCTGTCGATGTTGGGACGGTAATTTTCCAAGAAACTTCGTTCATATCCAACAGGTTTCCTTTGTGCAACAGTACGTGAGACCAGGGCCAGAACGTCTTTACCTTCTTTTGAAAGCGGAATGGTCGATTGTAGCTCCTCGTCTGGTTTTATCTTTCCAGAATCCTGAGTTTGTTCAGGGACATTTGTATAATACTTTGTGGATCGAGCATTTCCTTTTATTAGGATCAGATTTTTTTCTCTGAGACTTTTTAGTCGTCTTTGAAGTGCTCTCTTTTCAATATTAAATGGGAGCAAGCTAAGGATTTGTTCTATTCCTAAGCCATCAGATGATGATGCAATTATTTCTTTAATCAGTTGTAGCTCATCTCGATTTTCCATCTTCAATCCCATTTGTATCGCGACAATAATAGCATATAAATGACGCAATAAAAAAGAATTGTGTCACGATAATTGACGCAATAGTTAAATCGCGTCATTCTTTGGAAAGAATGTCGATTCTTTATTTCTCCGCTTTTGTCGAGTCGTTTTGAAGAATTGTAGTTGAGTTTAATTGCTGAGTTTTGATTGTGCACACGCTGTGTGCACAATTTGATAAGTCAAAAGCAAAACAATAAGGTGGTGCTTTTCTTCTCCATGAAAGAGGTTTAAACAGCAAAAAGAAAAAGCAATCCAGAATTCGTACACCTCGTACGGCTCGTACAAATCGCACGGTACGAATTGTTCGAGGGTTGAAATTCGAAATCACTCAAATAGATTTGGAATGGCTAAGTTGCAGGGTCACAAAAATTCGTTTTCAGATTTAAGTATTTGAAATTCTCTTTGAATACTGATTTTAACAGCAAAAAAGAAAAAATTTTAATTTAAGATTCAACCTCTTTATACGGCTCATAAGCCTTGATTTTGTCAGAAAATTCCAAGACAGAATTAAAATCAATTCAAATGAATTTGAAATTTTTGGCTTAAAATGAACCTGTCCCCCTATTTGTCCTCCTTAGGATATAAGAATCTAAAAATCAATAAATTAAAACAGTCCTGTTCCCGCTACTACGAAGCCGATCAGAAATGATCGGCTTTTTTGTTTTATTTATTAAAGGTCACAGGATCGACCCGCGATAGCTATCGGGGCTGTTCCCGCTACTACGAAGCCGGTCAGAAATGATCGGCTTTTTTGTTTTATTTAATAGTGGTCACAGGTTCGACCCGCGATAGCTATCGGAGCTGTTCCCGCTACTACGAAGCCGATCAGAAATGATCGGCTTTTTTGTTTTATCTAATTATGGTCACAGGTTCGACCCGCGATAGCTATCGGGGCTGTTCCCGCTACTACGAAGCCGATCAGAAATGATCGGCTTTTTTTGTTTTATTTATTAAAGGTCACAGGATCGACCCGCGATAGCTATCGGGGC
>NZ_JAPEIB010000006.1:0-148986 GCF_028823735.1 Algoriphagus sp. NF | reverse complement strand
AGAATGGAAAGTGCAGCGGACTGGAGATCCAGGAACAATTCAGCTTAGCGTTGATCTATCCGGGATAGCTATTACTGCTACCCAGACAAATGAGATTAAGCTACTCATCGACACTGATGGAAATGGAGATTTTACGGATGGAAGTCCTACTGTGGTAGACGCTTCTTCCTTTACCAATTCTGTTGCTTTATTTAATGGAGTCAATCTTCCAAATAATGCGGTCTTTACGATAGTTACCGGTCCGGGTAACCCTACTTGGACATTGAAAAAAGAATCAGCCAGTCCTAGCTTTAATGCTGCAGGACAGCCATTGGTATACAAGTTTGTTTTGACTAATACTGGAAATGTTCCGATAACCAATGTCAGACTATTCGATATTTCTATAAATAGAGAACCTGGAATCAATCTGTCTACCGATATAGGCGGAGATCAAATTCTTAGTCCTGGAGAGCTTTGGGAATATGTAACTCCATATCGAACCACCCAAGCAGATATGGATGCTGGATTCTTCACCAACATTGCTCAAGCTACAGGTAATTCGGCAGCTGGTTCGCCTACACCTGCTTCAGATACCGTAACGGTTATTGCTATACAAAGTCCAGCTTGGACCTTGACAAAGTCGACGACAGCAACGGGTTATTCTCAAGTAGGCGAGGTGATTCCTTATGAATTCCAATTGTCCAATACAGGTAATGTCAGCATAAGCAATGTGAGTCTTGCTGATAATCTATTGTTATCTCCACCAGTATTGGTAAGTGGAGATGGAGGAAATAAAAGTGTGCTTGAAGTTGGAGAGACATGGGTATATCAAGGCTCTTATACGGTAACACAAGCGGACTTGGATGCTGGAAGTATTACCAATATTGCTTCTGCTTCAGGCATCCCTTCTGGAGGAAACCTTGCTGATATTTCTGATTCGATTACTATATCGGCAGTACAAAATGCTGCAATTGATTTTATAAAGATTGTGGCAAGTAATCCTGCTACTTATGGGGCAGTGGGGGATACTATAGTTTATCAGATGGGCTTACAAAATACTGGAAACGTTACTATCAGTAATGTAAAAGTTGAAGACCCAACGGTAACATCTGGTCCTACATTAAGCTCAGGTGATACTAATTCAAATGGCCTTTTGGATGTAGGTGAATCATGGACCTATAATGCTATCTACATCGTAAATCAAAATGATATAGATGCGGGTAGTGTAACTAATGTGGCAACTGCCAGTGGTACTCCATCTGGAGGTACTCTAAATGATGTTACTTCTTCTGTGACGGTCGTAGGTCAGCAAGCAATAGCCTTGGATCTGGATAAGACAGTCAGTACGAATTCTTTTATCAATGCTGGAGAAATAGTCACCTATACCTTCACGGTAACCAATAATGGTAATGTGACACTCAAAGAAGTGATTCTTTCCGATGCCCGAATCAATTTCAATCAGTCCATCGGTATTCTGGCTCCGGGTGAAACGCAAACTTTTACTTCTGATTATACCATCACTCAAGCAGATGTAAATTCCCAGATTGTGATAAACACAGCTACAGTCTCCGGAAAATCTCCTTCCGATGTGGTAGTAGATGCAACTGCTTCTGCCTACGTTGTAGGTCAGGATCAAGGAGCATTAGAGGTAATTATAAAAGTCAAAGAGAAAACGTATTCCCAAGCTGGAGAAACGCTCAATTATGATATTCTAGTTAGAAATGTTGGAAATATCACAGTCAATACCATTCAGGTTACGGATAATCTGACTGGCTTTAGTTCTACCATTCCTAGTCTTGCTCCTGGAGAGAGTACGACCCTAACTACCGGTTATTCTGTCACTCAACCAGATTTGGATGCGGGCAAGGTAGTCAACGAGGTGAACGTAAGTGGGGTAGAAGCCTCGCCTCAGGCGACGGTATTAACGGCGAAAGATATTGAAGTTTCTACTGCTAATGTATCGCCTTCAATCAATGTTCAGACAAGTTTGCAATCTGGCCCTAATCCCTATTCAGCATTAGGTGATGTGTTGACTTTTGAAACGGTTGTGACAAATACTGGAAATGTCACCTTATCGAATGTTACTATTTCTGAACCGCTGTCAGGAATTACAATACCAGCCTTGACTTCTTTGGCGCCAGGGACTTCTCAATCCTTTACTTTTACTTATACCATAAAGCAGTCTGATTTGGATGCTGGAAGCGTGACAAATTTTGTTTCTGTTTCTGGAGCTTCTCCTTCAAATGTTCAAGTAACCAATCAGGCTTCCATTACTATTCTATCCAGACAAAATAATGGTATCCTTTTGACTAAAAGTGGAAATCCAGCTACCTATTCTCAGGTAGGCGAAGAGATTACTTATAGTTTGGAAGTTCGAAATACCGGGAACGTTACCCTATCGAATGTGACCATTACGGATCCATTGACTGGACTAAATCAAAACTTGGGTCCAATTATTTCAGGAGTTTCCATTCCAGTTACGGCTACTTATAGAATTACGCAGCAGGATTTGGATAGAGGATATGTAAGTAATACCGCAAGTGTATCCGCTACAGATCCTAGTAATCAGTCTATTTCTACCACAGCGATCGATACAGTGAGAGCAGTACAGAATCCGCAATTGACTCTTCAGAAAACAGCTGATAAATCAAGTTATTCGACCTTGGGTGAGCCGATTACTTATACCCTTACTATCAGTAATTCTGGAAACGTTACCTTGAAAAATTTACTTGTTTCTGATCCACTTACAGGAGTAAACAGTAATCTGGGCACATTGTCTCCGGGAGATACTAAAACAGTCAAAACTACTCATCTTGTGACCCAACAAGACCTGGATGCAGGAGACTTGACGAATACTGCAATAGTGGATGCGGTAGATCCTAATGCAGTCACTATAGAGGTTACAGATGCGCTGACAATCAATGCCGTTCAAAATCCTGGAATTGAGATAGTCAAAACAGCGCTTACCTCTACCTATGTCGCAGTAAATGATTTGTTGGAATACGAAATTGAAGTTACCAATACAGGCAATGTGACCTTGACGTCTGTCACTGTTGAGGATCCTTTGACTCAGACAAATCAGAATGTAGGAACGCTTATTCCTGGCGCTAGTCAAACAATCACGGTTAGTTATTTTGTAACACAGGCTGATTTGGACAATGGTTCGGTTATAAATACGGCTACAGTTAGCGCGACAGATCCTAGTTCGAATACTGTCCAAGATCAAAGTTCGGTAACGGTTCAAGGCACATCAAGTCCTTCCCTAAACTTTACAAAAGCAGCAGATAAAATCAATGTTCAGGCAGTTGGAGAGATAATTACCTATTCCCTTGAGGTGACCAACACTGGAAATGTGACCTTGTCCGACCTAGTGGTGGAGGATAATTTGACAGGCTTTGTTTCTTCACCTCCATTTACTTTGGCACCAAATGCTAGTCAATCTTTCACTACTACTTATACGGTAAATCAAGCAGATTTGGATCTAGGCTATATTGAAAATATTGCTAGAGTAGCTGGTCAAGATCCATTTAACTTAGCTATTGATGGAGCGGATACTTTAAATATTCAGGCACTTCAAGGGCCTGCCTTAGAGCTGGAGAAAACGGTAAGTCAAACTACCTTCAAAGCGGCTGGTGAAGTTGTGACCTATACTTTTGTTGTAACCAATATAGGTAATGTCACCCTTACAGGTGTGGTGCTTGATGATCCTAGAGTTTCTTTCAATCAATCGGTGGGAACACTAGCCCCTGGTGCAAGTCAAACATTTAGCTTTGATTATACCTTATCTCAGGATGATGTAGATGGTCAGGTTGTTATTAATACGGCGACTGTTACAGGAATTGCTCCTGATTCCAGTATTGTAAGCGTCAATGATGTAGCCTATGTGACCATTGAAGATTTGGGAGCATTGGATATCAATAAAGTCGCATTAAACAAATCATATTCTTCAGTAGGAGAGCAAGTAGACTTTGAGATCACGGTAAGCAATATTGGAAACGTAACCATTGACAATGTTCGATTGATCGATGCTTTGACAGGCTTGGATAGCAATATCGGTAATTTGCAGCCTGGTGCCAATGTAGTGGTTCCGACAAGTTATGTGATCACTCAAGCAGATATTGATGCGGGTAAAATAGTGAATCTTGCCACTGTGGAAGGTGTGGAGAACACTCCTCAAGCGAGACCAGTCTCTGCGAAAGATGAGGCAACTGCATTTGCCATTCGAAATGGTGCGGTAAAAATTGAAAAAGTTACTTCGACTCCTACCTATGATGTTTCCGGATTCACTTTACGGTATGAATTATTAGTTACCAATACCGGTAATGTCACCTTGACCAATGTGCGTGTTACAGATCCTTTGACCAAGTTGGATCAGATAATTCCTTCGCTTTCACCAGGTCAGGTTGTGAACATCCCAACTACTTATCTGGCCACACTTACCGACATGAATATTGGTGAAATCACGAATTTGGCTTATGTCTCGGCAACAACTCCAGGAAGTTTGACTGTATCTGATAAGGATGCTGTCAGAAGTCAGGCTGTTCAGAGACCTGCTTTGAGTTTGGCAAAGACAGCAAATGTTTCGGATTACGATCAGGTAGGCGATTTGATTACCTATACTATAGAAGCTACCAATTCAGGGAATGTCACGCTTTTCAATTTGGTCGTTTCAGATCCGTTGACAGGCACAAATCAAAATATTGGTAACCTTGATCCAGGTCAATCATTCTCAATCACAGAAATTTATCAAATTACTCAGGCAGATTTGGATGCTGGTTCGGTTGTCAATACCGCAGAAGTGGCTGGATTGGATTCTAATTCCAACTCAATTTCAGCAACAGCTTCGGCAACGGTACCTGCTATTCAAAATGGCAAAATAGAGTTTACCAAGACAGGTTCACCAAATTCTTATGACCAAGTAGGAGATATAATCACCTATCGTTTGACTGTTAAGAATACCGGTAATGTGACTTTGCGAAATTTGGTGATCACGGATCCGCTGACTGGGCTCAATCAAACTTTTGTATCCCTCGCACCACAAAGCAGTCAGGTGATCAATGAGACCTATGCCGTAACGCAAGCCGATATTGATGGTGGGTTTATTTTGAATACTGCAAATGTTCAGGCCTTTGACCCAGCCAATCAAAAGCTGGTGGCTTCTGACACTTATGTGATCGGTGCCCAACAAAATCCGGGGATTGCGTTGACTAAGGTGACTACAACGCCGACTTACAGTCAGGTTGGTGATATTTTATCCTTCACCTTAGAGGTAAGTAATACAGGAAATGAAACCTTAACCGATGTTACGGTAAAAGATCCACTGACTAATTTGGATCAAAATCTGGGAACCATCAGTCCGGGACAAAGTCAAACTTTGGTTACTACTTATACCATTACTCAAGCTGATCTTGATACAGGTCAAGTTACAAACACAGCCTCTGTTAGTGGTTTGGATCCTAATAGCCAGTCCTTAGTAGCTAGTGCAGCTTCTATCGCCAACGCTATTCAAAGTCCTGCCCTAAGTCTGACAAAAACCAGTCAAAGTAATTCCTACTCACAAAATGGAGAGTTAATCACCTTTGATTTGCGAGTAGAAAATACAGGAAATGTGACCTTGGACAATGTTGTTATAAGAGATCCATTGACTGGATTGAATCAAAACATTGGAATCTTGTCTCCTGGTCAATCAATAGCTATTTCAACTACCTACAGAATTACTCAGCAAGATCTTGATAAAGGACAATTTGTAAATACCGGTATTGTGGAGGGACTTGATCCGCTAGGCAATACCATTCGAGTTTCCGAGTCGGAAACAATTACAGCCCAACTGAATCCTGAAATTGAAATCACCAAATCAGCTATTCCTACTACTTATGATCAGGTAGGGGATGTTATTCGGTATGTGCTCAAGATTCGAAATACCGGAAATGTGACCATGAATTCCATTCGCGTGACTGATCCACTTACAGGTTTGGATCGAAATCTTGGAATTTTAGTACCTAAGAAGGTTCTTACCCTCAATGAAAGTTATACCATTACTCAGCTTGATATTGACCGCGGGGAAGTAATCAATACGGCTTTTGTAAGTGCGAAGAGCCCAGATAAAACGGATTATCAGGATAGTTCGAGGGTAATTGTTACTGCTATTCAAAATCCTGGCTTAGGCCTTACAAAAACAACAACCACACCTTTCTATTCAAATGTAGGGGATGTGTTGAATTTTGATTTAGTGGTGAAAAACACGGGTAATGAAACCTTGTTCAAGGTCAGATTGCAGGATCCGTTAACTGGGCTCGTTCAAAGCTTGGGAACCATGAATCCTGGAGATAGCGTCGCTGTTTCCACAAATTACACCGTTACCCAAGCAGATGTAGATGCAGGACAGGTTGATAATTCAGCTTCTGTGCTTGGTTTGGATCCAAATAGTAAAAAAGTCAGAGCATCTGCTAGTTCTATCGCTACGGCAAACCAAGCCCCAAGTATAGATATAACCAAAACGGCTACCCCAACTACCTATGATCAGGTAGGGGACATCATTACCTATCAGCTTGAAATTTCCAATACGGGCAACCTCACCTTAAGTGATGTGGTAGTGATAGATCCATTGACAAATACCAACCAAGCCATTGGGACTCTGACACCGGGTCAAAAAATCACTGTGACCGAAGCCTATCAGATAAAGCAATCCGATATTGACAATGGGTCTGTGATTAATACAGCTTCAGTAACTGCACTTGATCCTAACGGGCTTGATGTTTCTGATAGTGCAAGTGCTACAGCTACAGCAGTTCAAAATCCTGGTATTGGTATCATCAAGTCGACCGTCACTCCTGGTAATTATTCTCTACCGGGGGATGAGGTTGAGTTTACCATTATTGTATCAAATACTGGAAATGAAACTCTTTCCGATGTAACTGTTGTTGATCCGCTTACCAACCTAAATCAAGTAGTAGGGATCTTATTGCCTGGTGAAACTCAGACAATCACCACGTCCTATTTTGTTTCACAAGCAGATATCGATGCAGGAAAGGTAATTAATACTGCTATCGTTTCAGGAACCGATCCAAATAATCAAATATTGAGTTCTTCGGCAGTATCGTTGGCATCAGCGATTCAGTCTTCATCAATTTCCATTGTGAAAACTGCTGATAAAAATGACTTCAATCAATTAGGTGAGATTATTACGTATAGCCTAGAGCTTACAAATACAGGTAATACAACGCTTTCAAATATTGTTCTAAGTGATCCATTAATTAATCTTACTGAATCGGTTCAGCCATTAAGCCCAGGTGCTAGCTATACCACATCGGGTACTTACACAGTTAAACAATCTGATTTGGACCAAGGCTTTATTAGAAATGTAGCAAGTCTTTCAGCAGAGGATCCCACCAATTCAATTTTAAGAGATGCTGATACCTTGTTAATCAATGCAGTTCAAAATCCTGCGTTGACTCTGATAAAGACTGCATCTGCTCAATCGTATTCATCTGTTGGAGAAGATATTACCTATGATTTGACTGTTACAAACTCTGGAAATGTCACCTTAACGGATTTGAATTTGGTTGATCCGCTTACCGGATTGAGTCAGAATTTGGGGGATTTCATTCCTGGAGAGTCTATCAGTATTCAATCAAACTATGTAATTACACAAGGGGATTTAGATGCGGGAGAGGTAAAAAATACAGCCACAGTTAGCGGCTTAGATCCAGGTTCACAAGGGGTTAGTGATTCTGATACGGTAGTCATGAATGCCGTTCAAAATCCTGATTTGTTGTTTGAGAAAATTGCAATCCCAAGAATTTTTGATCAAGCAGGGGACCAAATCACTTATACCCTTACGATAACAAATACGGGCAATTTGACCCTTAATTCATTACAATTAACAGACCCACTTACTGCTACCGATAGTAGTATAGGATCGATTGCCCCTGGACAAGCAAAAACTCTAACGGTAGTTTATCAGACTTCCCAACAAGATGTTGATTCTGGAGAGGTGTTGAATACAGCTACTATTACTGGGCTTGATCCATTCGGAAATTCGATCACAAGAATAGACACAGCACTTGTTACCGCGATCCAGAATCCGGGCATCGGCTTGATCAAGGTATCGGACAAGAAGGAATACAGCCAGGTAGGCGAGGTGTTGACCTATACGCTGACGGCGGTGAACACGGGCAACGAGACGCTGACCGATGTAACGATCACTGATCCGCTGACCGGACTGACGCAGAACGTGGGCAGCTTGTCACCGGACGAGAGCCAGAGTGTGACGACGAGCTACACGGTTACCCAGCAGGACCTTGACAGCGGCCGTGTACTGAACACAGGCACGGCGAGTGGCACGGATCCGAACCAGACGGTGGTGAGCGCGGATGCGCAGGCGGTGGCGAATGCGGTTCAGACCCCGGCTATCAGTCTGAGCAAGACAGTGACACCGGGCGCCTACGATCAGGCGGGTGATGTATTGACCTATCAATTGACGGTAGAGAACACGGGCAACGTGACGCTGACCGATGTGACGATCACCGATCCGTTGACTGGTTTGAGCCAAACAATCGGAACGCTGACACCGGGTCAGAAGGCGACGGTCAACGAGCAGTACACGGTTATCCAGCAGGATGTGGACGCCGGTCAGGTGGTGAACACGGCAAGCGTGACGGGTACCTCCCCGAGCCAGCAGACGGCTAACGCAACAGCGAGTGCGACAGCGACTGCGATCCAGAATCCGGGCATCGGCTTGATCAAGGTATCGGACAAGAAGGAATACAGCCAGGTAGGCGAGGTGTTGACCTATACGCTGACGGCGGTGAACACGGGCAACGAGACGCTGACCGATGTAACGATCACTGATCCGCTGACCGGACTGACGCAGAACGTGGGCAGCTTGTCACCGGGCGAGAGCCAGAGTGTGACGACGAGCTACACGGTGACCCAGCAGGACCTTGACAGCGGCCGTGTACTGAACACGGGCACGGCGAGCGGCACGGATCCGAACCAGACGGTGGTGAGTGCGGATGCACAGGCGGTTTCATTTGCTTTAGCAAATCCACAAGTTGAATTGAGAAAAATTGCTGAAGAAAGCACCTTTAGCAAAGTTGGAGATGTAATCAATTACCAGTTGGAAATTGAAAATACCGGAAATATCACCATTCGAGATATTGTCGTTGAGGATCCATTAACTGGTTTGTCTGAAGAGATAGAGAAGCTTGATGTTAATCAGACGATTACACTGTCTACTACATACACTATAAAAGCTGAAGATGTTCAACGTGGATTCTTTACGAATACGGCTTTTGTAAGTGGCAGTTATTTTGGTTCTGAACTAATTGAAGCTAATGGATTTGCAACCTCTAATTTTATTCCGTTTGAAATCATTGCAAATAATGATGAGTTTGGAGTATTCCCATTGAGTTTTGCTGGATCATTAGGCAATGTGTTGAATAATGATTTGGTGGGTGGATCCAGTCCTGATCCGGCAGATATCATTATTGAATTGATTGATGCAGGTGGTTTAGTCGGCGTAAGTTTTGATGATGAAGGAAATCTGATATTGATTCCAGGTCTAAATGAACCGGGTATTTTCCGATTGATATATAGAATTAGTCAGGTTGGATTTGAAACAAATCAGGATGAAGCAACCATTACTGTGGAGTTGGAAGAAGACCGAGTTGAGATTTCTGTTCAAAAATCGACTTTGGCGACGGAAATCTTTGAAGGAGATGAATTTGTATATGAGATTTTGATTCAAAACTTGGGAGAGACTCCAGCCAAAGGAGTGGTCATACGGGATGAGTTGCCAAGTGGAGTGCAGCGAATCAGTGAGGAAATTATCCGAATCAGCGATCCTCAAATAGTGATTACACCTGTTGTTTCTGGTAGTGTACTCACTTGGGAAATTCCTTTCCTTCCAAGTGGATCTGAAGTTGTTATTCAAATCAAAGTTAAAGCCAGAGACCCAGGAATGGTAACCAACGTGGTTTCAATCGAATCTGAAGGTGTAGATATTGATATGAGTAATAATCAAGATTCAGTGACAGATGAAATCCGAGCATTTAGAATTACAAATGTGATTACTCCGAATTCAGACGGATTCAACGATGAATTTGAGATCAAAGGTCTTCATAAGTTCACCGAGAATAGATTGGTTATTTTTAACAGATTGGGTGATTCTGTATTAGAAGTAGACGATTATCAGAACAATTGGTCTGCCGAAGGCCTGAGTCCAGGAACCTATTTCTATGTTCTTAAGGCTAAGAATTCTTCCAATGAAGAATTTGTATTCCAGGGCTGGATTCAAGTAATCAAACGTTAAAGTATGAGAGCTATGATGAAATCTTTTTTCCTTCTTGGAATGGTATTGATCCTCTTGAATTCAAGTCTGAAGGCTCAGCAGCTTCCTCAGTTTAGTCAGTATATTTTTAATGGGCTTCATATCAACCCCGGGTATGCTGGGTATAAAGGGGAACCTTACATTCAGTCTACATATCGTAGTCAATGGCTGAATTTCCCAGGCTCCCCTTCTACCTTTTCATTGACAGCAGATTTAAGCGCAAATGAAGGAACGATGGGATTTGGCCTTTCTATACTAAGTGATGAAATCGGGCCCACGAATACTTTTTCGGGAATGCTCACATATGCTTATCGAATACAATTGGGAAAAGAAAGCTTTCTGGGTCTCGGAGCAAGTTTTGGAATTTCAGAATATAAGATTGACGGGAGCCTTTTGGATCCAAACGACCCTAATGATCCAGAAATCCCTGATGGAACTCTGAATATGTTTACACCTAATTTAAATTCCGGATTGTTTTTTCATACTCCTACATTCTACGCTGGGTTTAGTGTTTTCAATATGATCGGTCGCAAATCCTTAGAACGTGAAGACCTCGCGTTGGCATATCATGATTTCCACTATTTCTTGACATTCGGAGCATTGTTTAATATTTCGGATCAGGTAGCCTTTAAACCCAATATTTTATTTAAAGAAGTAAAAGGTGCCCCAACTAATGTGGACACCAATGTGATGTTTCTTTTTTATGAAAGAATATGGTTTGGAGCTGCTTACCGGTCGAATCTTAAAATTTGGAATGAAAACTTGCAAGACAACCTGTCGAATAGAAATGCTATAGCGGGAATCCTAGAGGTCTTCATCACAGACCGGTTACGTTTGGGCTATGCTTACGACCATAATTTGAATGTTCTTCAAGACTTCAGAAGCAATTCACATGAATTTTCCCTTGGTTTTTACATGATTCCAAGAAAAGCAGTAATGAAAAATCCTCGCTGGTTCTAGATTCTACAAAATAATTAGGTTCCTATCAGCGGCCTCCGCATCATCCAATCCAGCTGCTCATCATTGCCTAGTTTGAAAACATGTTGGTCGAAAATCTGAAATCTGTTTTTTTGGTAAAATTTGATTGCTTTGGTATTCTTTTCCCATACACCAAGCCAGAGCCAATCCAATCCCAGCACCTTTCCTAAATCATAAGCTTGTTTTAAAAGTAATGCCCCAATTCCTCTTCCCTGAAATCCCTTGTCCACGTAGATTCGGGCGATTTCTAAGGAAGAATCCAACGTTTCACTTTGCGCTTTTCCCCAATTGAGTTGAATGTATCCGACCACCTTGTTTTCCAGTTTGACAAAAAAGAATTTGATTTCGGAATCAGTCAGAAGTTGCAAGATTCGTTCTTCGGAAAACTCATCCCGAAGGTAGAGATCCATGTTCTCCGGCGTGTTTTGACTGGCGTAGGTATCCACAAAGCAGGCACGTGCAAAACGATGTAGCATTTTCAAATCAGAAGCTTGAATTTCATGGATCTTGTAATTATTCATGGAAGCTTAAAAATCTACTTTTTCACAATTACCACTCCCTTACCCAGCATTTTTCGCTCCAAGATCGCATTCAAAGCTTTTGGTGCTTCTTCAAGCGAATACTTTCCTCCGATATGCTGAGAAATCTTTTCTTGCTTTATCCATTGCATCAATTGAGCGATATTCTGAAAACTCAATTCAGGCTCAAGTTTTGAAAATTGCCCCCAAAATACTCCGACTATAGAGCAACCTTTCAGGAGGGGCAGATTCATCGGGATTTTCGGAATTTCCCCATTGGCAAAGCCGACGATGAGATAACGTCCCTTCCAAGCCATTCCACGCAAAGCGGCTTCGGTGTATTCGCCACCCACAGGATCATAGACCACATCCACTCCTTTGCCTTGAGTTAGTTCTTTGATGTGAGCCTTCAGGTCTTCTTTTTGATAATTAATGGTTAGTTCAGCTCCTTTTTCCTTACAAAGAGCCAGTTTTTCCTCGGAAGAGGCTGCTGCGATGACTTTTGCTCCCATCGTTTTTCCCAGCTCTACTGCCGCGAGGCCTACTCCTCCCGCCGCACCCAATACCAGCAAGGTTTCTCCGGGCTGTAGATTTGCACGGTCCTTCAAGGCATGATAAGAGGTGCCATAGGTGTAGAGAGTCGTGGCCGCAATCTCGGAAGGAAGACCAGATGGAAGTTTGAATACCCGGTCGGAATCCACAGCTACTTTTTCAGCGAAGCCACCCCAGCCGCAAAGTGCCAAAACGCTATCTCCAACTTGGACGTTTTTTACCTCGCTACCAATTTCAATAACTATTCCAGCGACTTCTCCGCCCGGCGAAAAGGGTAATTCAGGTTTGAATTGATATTTGTTTTGGATGATGAGGACATCCGGAAAGTTGACCCCACAGGCATCGACTTGGATCAGTACTTGGCTAGGGCCGGGAGTTGGATCAGGTAGTTCTCCGTATTTGAGGGTTTCAGGAAGTCCAAATTTTTCGCAAATAACTGCCTTCATTGCTTTCTGTATTTTTTGTCACTGAGAAAAGGTCGGTGGAAAATAGGCATTTCCTCCCGAATCAGATAATTTTGGGGACATTCAACAAAGTAAGCTCATGTCAGTCAATCAAATAATTCAAGAAAATAAAGATCGATTTTTAAACGAACTCCTCGACCTATTGAGGATTCCTTCCGTCAGTGCCGACCCTAAATTCAAAGAGGATGTTTTCAAAGCAGCCGAATTTGTAAAAGAGAGTTTGGAGAAGGCAGGTGCGGATGTGGTCGAAATTTGCGAAACCCCAGGCTATCCGATTGTTTATGGGGAAAAAATTATAGACCCCAATCTTCCCACTGTTCTTGTTTACGGACATTATGATGTGCAGCCGGCAGATCCTTATGAGCTTTGGGATTCCCCGCCTTTTGAGCCGGTGATCAAAAAGACTGCAAATCATCCGGAAGGAGCGATTTTCGCCCGAGGCTCGGCTGATGACAAAGGGCAGTTTTACATGCATGTGAAAGCTTTTGAAGCCATGATGGCAGCAGGTGATTTGCCCTGCAATGTCAAATTTATGATTGAGGGGGAAGAGGAAGTAGGTTCTGACAATCTGGAAGGCTTTGTTTTGGCTAACAAGGAGAAATTAAAATCTGATGTCATTCTGATTTCAGATACGCATATGATTTCCATGCAAGATCCTTCGATCACAGTAGGGCTCCGTGGATTGACTTATATGGAGGTGGAAGTAACTGGCCCCAATAGAGATCTGCACTCAGGTACCTATGGAGGAGCTGTCGCAAATCCTATAAATGTTTTGGCCAAGATGATTGGTTCGCTGAAAGATGAAAATGAGCATATCACCATACCGGGCTTTTATGACAAGGTGCAGGAACTGACTGCTGAGCAGCGTAGTAGATTGAATGAAGCTCCTTTTGACTTAGAAGAGTACAAGGCCAAGCTTGAAGTCGATGAAGTTCATGGGGAGAAGGGCTATACGACGATTGAGCGCGTGGGAATCCGGCCAACTTTGGATGTCAATGGAATCTGGGGAGGTTATATAGGTGAGGGTGCAAAGACCGTCCTCCCTTCCAAAGCTTATGCAAAAATTTCGATGCGATTGGTGCCAGATCAGGACTGGAAAGAGATTGCCAAACTTTTTGAAGATCACTTCCGCTCTTTGGCACCAAAACCGGTGAAGGTAAAAGTGAAAAGTCATCATGGAGGTTCACCTGCGGTGGTTTCCGATACCTCCATTGGCTATAAAGCTGCTGAAGCTGCGATGGAAGAGACTTTCGGAAAGCGACCTATTCCTACTCGAGAGGGTGGTTCCATTCCGATTGTAGCGCTTTTCCAGAAGGAATTGGGATCTGACCCCATTCTTTTCGGTTTTGGTTTGGATACGGATGCACTTCACTCTCCCAATGAGCATTATGGGGTTCAGAATTATTTCATAGGAATTGAGACTATTGCAGCCTTTTTCCGATACTTCCGTCAGATGAGTCAATCCTAATTGCGAACTATCTTTCCTTCATTTTCCTTTTCTATGCTAACCTGATAGCTTGGTATGAATCAATTTTCCATTTGGCTGAAAAGCATTTTGCTAATTGGGCTCTTTTCGGTCAGCTTCCTTGCCAAAGCCCAGATAATCTCTCCACCGGAATGGACGGTGAGTGTTTCACCTGCTCAACCCAATGCCGGAGAGGAGGCTGTCTTACGATTGGAGGCAAAAATTCCGATTGGTTGGTATATCTATGGGACTGGATTCGATCCGGATTTAGGCCCTTTGGTGACGACTTTAATTATGGAAGATTCCGAGAGTTTTGACCGAATTGGCAGTTTGCAGGAAGTAGATGCCAAGGAGAAATATGATGAAATTTGGGAAGGAGATATTACCTATTTCATGGGTTCTGGACTCTTTGAGCAAAAAATCTTAGCCAAAAAATCAGGAACTATCCAAGGTGTATTGGAATATCAGATGTGCTCTGACCTTACAGGGCAATGCATCAATTATGAAGAGGATATCTCCATTGAGCTGACCGTAACGGGAGGCCAAATTCTTGCTAGCGAAAATACATCAGAACCGACTGTTGACAAGGGAGAGGATTCAGATGCGGTTGACACTTCCCAAAATACTTCGGACCTATTCAATTCGGTAGATTCAGGTGAATCTAGTGGGATAGAAGATTCTGAAGTCCAGGTGAGTTTTGAACCGGAGGGCGATGTGGAAGAAAGTCTTTGGGGCTTTATGATTTTGGCTTTTTTGGCCGGACTTGCTGCGCTGGTAACGCCTTGCGTCTTTCCGATGATTCCTATGACGGTGAGTTTTTTTACCGGAAGGGCAAAATCGAAAGCCGCCGGAATCCGAAATGGATTTATTTATGGCCTCTCAATCATTGGAATTTATACCATAGCCGGTACTGCAGTGGCAGCCATTCAAGGACCTGAGTTTGCCAATTGGCTGGCCACTCATTGGCTTCCGAATTTATTCTTTTTTGGAATATTCATCTTTTTTGCTCTGGCATTTCTGGGATTATTTGAGATTACCCTTCCATCGGGCTTTGTCAATAAGATAGATGCCAAATCAGAAAAAGGAGGCTTGATTGGTATTTTCTTTATGGCCTTTACACTGGTTTTGGTTTCATTTTCCTGTACCGGACCGATTGTTGGATCAATTTTGATCTCATCTGCTGGAGGGGAATTGATCAAGCCTGTTTTGGGAATGTTCTCTTTCTCACTAGCATTTGCGATACCATTTACCCTTTTTGCTGTCTTCCCAGGCTGGATGAGCAGTCTTCCTAAGTCCGGAGGTTGGCTCAATTCGGTAAAAGTGGTTTTAGGATTTTTGGAATTGGCTTTAGCCTTCAAATTCCTGTCTATTGCAGACCAGGTTTATCATTGGGGGATTTTGGACAGGGATGTGTTCTTGGTCATTCATATTGTGATCTTCTTTGCTTTGGGGCTTTATTTGCTTGGCAAAATCAGGCTACCTCACGATTCTCCATTGGAATATCTCGGTGTACCTAGACTTCTACTGGCTTTATTCAGCTGGATGATCGCCTTGTATATGATCCCTGGGCTTTGGGGAGCTCCTTTGAAGTACCTAAGTGGGTATTTGCCGCCACTGACTTCACAGCAGTTCAAGGTTGGGGGTTCGGTTGCTGTGGCAGATGATGCAGGATATGCTTTGGATGAGTCGGTCAAATACGCGGATTTGCTGGAGATCCCTCATGGGATCAAAGGTTACTTTGATTATGATCAGGCACTCAGAGCAGCCAAGGCTGCGGACAAACCCCTATTGATTGATTTTACGGGGCATGGCTGTGTGAATTGCCGGAAGATGGAAGAGAATGTATGGGTGGACCCGGAAGTCTTGAGACGATTAAAGGAGGATTTTGTGATGGTGGCGCTCTACATCGATGAGCGATTGGAGCTTCCTGAGACTGAGTGGTACACCTCCGAATATGACGGGAAGGTAAAAAAAACGCTGGGTAAACAGAATGCTGATTTTCAGATCACCCGTTTTCAGAATAATGCTCAGCCTTATTATGTGATTTTGGATCATGATGAGGCACTTGTCGCAAAACCCAGGGCCTACGATACGGATGTGCAGGCTTTTGTGGAGTTTTTGGATGGGGCTAAAAAAGAATTTGAGCGGAGGAAATGATTGATTTTAAACCGAGCTTGTGAAAATTCAGGAGTCTTGAAAAAAAATCCCGCACGAGGCGGGAATGTTTGTTCTCTAAAGGGCCGGTAAGAAGTACCGATTGAGTATGGGTTCGTGTGTTTTTCCAAACATCCGATAACACCAATCTCGAAACTCCATCAACTCAGCGGGTAAAATAAGTCTCAGGCCCTTGCGCAGTTCTTTCTCGAAAAGATATCTCGAGAAACTCACTTTCTGCAAAATGGTCTTTACATATTCTATCATAGCTAAAAGAGTTTAAGGTTAATTAAGAGATTTATTTACCATACGGAGGCTTTTCCTCCGTTGTTGCGTAAAATAAGCTACCCTGATTGGGATTAATCCTTAATTTCGCAACCATGACTAAAACGCTACTAACTTCTGTTTTGGTATTCGTCCTTTCCTTTTTTGCTGGGAAAGTTGTAGCTCAAGAGGTTACTGTTGAGCTAGGGTCTGATCAAATTGGGCTGAATGAAACATTCACCATTAAAATAAGTGTAGCCAACGAAAAAATCAAATCCTACGATCAATTTCCTGACATACCGGGATTCCAAAAACAAGGGGTTTCGCAGTCATCCTCCATGAATGTGATCAATGGGCAAGTAACAAGCTCCAACAGTATTATTCAGTATTACAAGCCTACCAAAAAAGGGGAGTTTCAGTTGCCTTCCTTTTCTATCAATATCAATGGGCAAAATTTCGATTTCCAAGGAAAAAAGATTACGGTAACTGATGCTGTGTCCAATCAAGGCAGTGGACGAAGTGGTGGGCTTTTCGACCCCTTCTCCGATTTTTTTGGGAGAGCTGAGGAGGAGCCGGAATACATTGAACTGGATGATGAAGCTTTTTTCTCTGTAACAGTAGATAAGGAGGAAATTTACGCCCGAGAAGGTTTTACCGTAGCTTTGGCTTTCTACATGTCAGAGACCAATCAAGCTCCTTTCAATTTCTACAAGCCAGGAGAGCAGTTGGATAAGGTCTTGAAACAAATCAAGCCTTCAAATGCCTGGGAGGAAAATTACAACATCACCAATATAGAACCAGAGCAAGTCACGATCAATGGCAAACGCTGGGTACGATACAAGGTCTACGAGGCTACATTCTTCCCATTTTCCGAAGGCACGATAGAGATCCCAAGTATTCCTTGGGAAATGATCAAATACCGGGTTGCACGCAATCCATCTTTCTTTGGGGCAAGCAGACAGGAAGATTTCAAGACCTTTTACTCGTCTCCAAAGACAGTCACGGTGAAGCCTTTGCCTCCGCATCCGCTACGAAATGAAGTGGCTGTAGGACAGTTCCAACTGCGGGAAAATATCACAGACTTGGAGGTCGAAACTGGACAAGGCTTTAATTACAATTTTGGAGTGACCGGTGTAGGAAATATCAATTCACTTCCTGCTCCCAAACTCATTTCTGGTGCAAACCTCAATACCTATGACCCGAATGTCCGTCAGCAAATCAACCGCGGATATGGAAGAGTTTCGGGGATCAAGGAATTTTCTTATTACCTGACAATCAATGAGCCTGGTGATGTCAATCTAGCCAATCATTTCGAATGGATTTATTTTGATCCTGAGCAGGCGGCCTATGATACGCTCAAGCCAGCTGCACAAATTCGGGTCGTAGGCGAGAGCAAGACCAATCAGGCGATTTCAAATCAGCGACTGGGAGGGGTCTATGACCGAATAGGCACGGAGGATAATGAGTTTTCAAACGAGCGATATAAATACTATTTTGGCACCGCCATTAATGTACTCCTGCTAGCAGTGCTGATACTACTGGCAATCATTATACTTCGTAAAAACAATGGGTAATTCATTTGGAAAGCTTTTTAAGATCACCACTTTCGGGGAGTCTCATGGCAAAGCTTTGGGCGTGACTATAGAAGGATGCCCGGCGGGACTAGCTATCGATGAGGAATTTATCCGGCAGGAAATGCAACGTCGAAAGCCAGGGCAATCCAAAATCACTACCCAGAGACGAGAAGAGGATGAGATCGAGATTCTTTCTGGGGTTTTTGAGGGAAAAAGCACTGGTACTCCGATCGGGATCGTGATCCGAAATGCTGATCAGAAGAGTAAAGACTATTCGCATATTTCGGATAAATTTCGCCCTTCCCATGCAGATTACACCTATTTTGAAAAATATGGGCTTCGTGATTACCGCGGTGGAGGCCGAAGTTCAGCAAGGGAAACAGCTGCAAGGGTAGCGGCAGGAGCTATTGCCAAAATGCTATTGAAGGCTAAAGGGATTTCCGTTCAGGCCTATGTCTCTCAGGTTGGAGATTTGACTTTAGAAAAAAACTATCAGGAGCTGGATCTTACTCAGACCGAAAATAATATCGTGCGCTGTCCAGATCCAGAAATTGCAGAGGAAATGATTTCGCTGATTGACTCTGTTCGAAAAGATCGAGATACCATTGGAGGAGTGATTTCTTGTGTCATTCAAAATACCCCTCCCGGCCTTGGTGAACCGGTTTTTGATCGTTTGCATGCAGAGCTGGGCAAGGCAATGCTCAGTATCAATGCAGTCAAGGGATTTGAATATGGGAGTGGCTTTGAAGGAGTAAAAATGCGTGGCTCCCAACACAATGACAGTTTTGTCAAAGAAGGAGATCGTGTGCGCACCACTACCAATCATTCCGGAGGTATTCAGGGTGGAATCAGTAATGGGGAAGACATTTATTTTCGGGTAGCTTTCAAGCCGGTGGCAACCATCATGCAGGATCAGGAATCTGTTAATGAGTCAGGAGAAAATGTCACTGTTTCGGGTAAGGGGAGACACGATCCTTGTGTAGTTCCAAGAGCTGTTCCTATCGTAGAGGCTATGGGCGCCTTGGTCATAGCGGATTACTTATTATTAGCAAAAAGCGATAAAATTCAAGATATATAAACCCAAGCTGGATGAAGAAGAAAATACCCTTGCACACCAAAATCATCATAGGATTGGTCCTTGGACTGGTTTTTGGATTGGTAGTGATCAAAACCGATATCCCCAATTCATTTACACTCGATTACATCAAGCCAGTTGGGACCATCTTCATCAATGCTCTAAAAATGATCGCGGTACCGCTGGTGTTGGCATCTTTGATCGTAGGAGTTTCCAATTTGGGTGATATTTCCAAATTAAGCCGAATAGGAGGTAAAACTATTGCGACTTATCTGATCACCACAGTGGTGGCTATCTCCACAGGGTTGATCTTGGTCAATGTTTTTAAGCCAGGCAAAAGTTTACCTATCGAAACAAGAGAAAGTTTGATGCAAATGTATGAAGGTGATGCTGGAGCTCGGGTCGGTCAAGCTGCGCAGCTTCAGGAGCAGAGTCCTCTGCAACCTTTGGTAGACATTGTACCCCAAAATTTCTTCCTAGCCACCACTGACAACGGAGCGATGCTTCAGGTTGTTTTCTTCGCAATCATTGTGGGAATTGCGCTTCTTCAGATCCCAAAGGAAAAGGGGAATCCAGTCATCGCTTTCTTCGATGGCTTCAACGATGTGATCATTCAGATCGTCAATTACATCATGATGATTGCTCCTTATGGTGTTTTTGCCTTGATGGCATCACTCATCGTAGAGATAGCAGGAGACAATCCCGATTCGGCTGTGGAGTTACTTTTGGCCTTGTTGAAATACAGCCTGGTCGTGACGGGAGGCTTGCTATTGATGGTAATGGTTGTCTATCCGATGATTTTGATCTCTTTTACCAAGGTGAAGTATTTGGATTTTTTCAAAGCGATTCGGCCTGCACAGCTTTTGGCATTTTCCACGAGTTCCAGCTCTGCGACACTACCAGTCACCATGAAGCAGGTCGAGGAGGAGATTGGGGTATCGGAAGAGGTTTCCAGCTTTGTGTTACCACTTGGAGCCACGGTGAATATGGACGGAACCAGCCTTTATCAGGGAGTAGCTGCAGTTTTTATTGCTCAGGCCTTGGGAATGGATTTGACCCTTACTCAGCAGTTGATGATCGTTCTGACAGCTACCTTGGCATCGATTGGCTCGGCAGGAGTTCCGGGGGCGGGCTTGATTATGTTAATTATCGTGTTGGAATCAATTGGAGTGCCTGCCGCAGGTATTGCCTTGATTATTGCCCCGGATCGAATATTGGATATGTTTAGGACGGTGGTCAATGTAACAGGTGATGCTACCGTTTGTACCATCGTGGCCAGTACAGAGGGAGAATTACCGGATGGGTTGATCCGAAAAGGTAATCCGCTCACACCAAACGAATAAGATATAGAAAGATTCAATCGAAAGGTCAGGCTAAAACTAGTGTGACCTTTTGTCTTTTGTGACAAAAGACAACGAATTCAGAAACTTATGCCTTATTTTTGCGCTTGAAAAAGCCAAATTACCCTATGCGCCAATCCTGGTGGAAAATTCTGGCCGTTGCACTTCTTCTGTACACGATCACTGCAGGCCTACTGATGGATGTACCCCGATTACCCATTTTGAATGAAACGATTCGGGCATTGCATTTCCATGTGACCATGTGGTTTGGGATGATCCTGATGCTGATGGTTTCTGTTTACTACAGTGTGCGATATCTCAGAAGCAATGATCTTCGCTTCGATGATCTAGCCATCGAGTTCACCAATGCGGCGATTCTATTTGGAGTTTTGGGAATCACGACTGGAATGCTCTGGGCCAAATTTACCTGGGGAGACTACTGGAGTGGCGATCCAAAGCAAAATGCTTCTGCTATCGGATTGCTGATGTATTTTGCCTATTTAATTCTTCGCAATTCCCTGACCGATATGCAGCAAAGGGCCAGAATAGGTGCGATTTACAACATCTTTGCTTTTGCAGCTTTTATCCCGTTGATATTTGTTCTACCTCGACTGACGGATAGTCTGCATCCCGGAAATGGTGGAAATCCCGGCTTCAATGCTTACGATCTTGATTCCAAATTGAGAATGGTGTTTTATCCCGCAATAATTGGATGGACACTTTTTGGAGCTTGGATCGCAACTGTCCGCGTCAGAATGCGTAGGGTGCAAAGAGTACTTGAAGATCAACTGATCAATTCCTGAAAATGAAAAAATACCTCGCTTTATTCCTCCTTTTTGTCAGTTTGCACGTAGTAGCACAAGAGAAGATTCCTGTGACTGAGTCGGACTATTCCAACAACAGCATAGACATGGCTGATAAGATGCGTGAAGATGGAAAAATCTATGTTTTAGTGGGAATAATTGGAATCATCTTCGCTGGAATTACGGTTTACCTTGTAAGCACTGAGCGGAAGATTACAAAAATCGAAAAATCTATTACTCAAAAATAAGATGAAGAAAGGACACTTGGTAGGTATAGGCATCATCGCTGTCGCAATTGTGATCATCATGACCTCTATTGGCGATGCGAGTAGCTATGAGACCTTCAATACAGCTCTAGAAATGAAAAAAGATGGCGATGAAAAAGCCATTCATGTGGTAGGGCAACTTAAAAAAGATGCGCAGGGAGAAGTTCAGGGCCTTCAAGTCCGAGAGGATAAAACCTCATTTACCTTTGTATTGGTGGACAATGAGGGTACGGAGCAAGAGGTCTTTTATAATGAACCTGTCCCGGCCGACTTTACCAGATCTGAATCCGTAGTGGTAATCGGGTCCTACAAAAATGAAGAGATATTTATTGCAGATAAAATCCTGATGAAGTGCCCTTCTAAATATCAGGAGACTGACGTGCAGGCGGCAGGAATGTGAAGTAGTAGCAACTCAACGAATCAATGATCAATACCTTTATCGGGAATTTGGGCCACATGATGACCATCGTGGCCTTTGTGAGTGCATTGGTAGCAGCTTTTGCCTATTACCAATATTTCAAGGCCAATGAGCTGGAGAAAAAAAGCTGGCAGCGCTTTAGTCGCATTGCTTTTTACATCCATGGTGTGTCCAGTGTGTTGATCGCTTTTTCACTTTTTGAGATCATCTACAATCATCGCTTCGAATATTTTTATGCCTATTCCCATTCGAGTAAGGCTCTTCCAGTGCATTACATGATATCAAGTTTCTGGGAAGGACAGGAAGGTGCATTTATCCTCTGGATTTTCTGGAATGTGATACTGGGTGTGATTCTGATTCATACCAATAAGCTTTGGGAGGCTCCTGTAATGATCGTTTTTGCGCTCGTGCAGGCCTTTTTGGTTTCGATGATTATGGGCGTGGTGATCGGCGATTTGAAAATCGGTAGCTCACCGTTCATTCTACTTCGCGATGCAACTCCCGCACCGATTTTCGAAATCAATCCCGATTTCGTTCCTGAAGATGGGACAGGTCTCAATCCTCTACTACAAAATATTTGGATGGTCATCCATCCACCTACCTTGTTTTTAGGCTATGCTTCTACTTTAGTACCATTCGCTTTTTTGATAGGTGGACTAGCTTTGAAGCGATATTCAGAGTGGATAAGACCTGCTTTGCCTTGGGCGATTTTCTCCGCTATGATTTTGGGAATGGGGATTTTGATGGGAGCCTATTGGGCCTATGTGACGCTTAATTTTGGAGGATATTGGAACTGGGACCCGGTAGAAAATGCAGTTTATGTCCCTTGGCTGATTTTGGTGGCAGCAGTGCATACCATGATTACTTTCAAGAAAAGTAGTACTGCACTGAAGACGTCCATCGTCTTGGTGATCCTTTCTTTCATTCTTGTATTGTATGCTACCTTCTTGGTGCGATCAGGGGTGCTTGGAGATGCATCTGTGCACTCATTTACCGATCTAGGTCTCTCAGGGCAATTGTTGATATACATGTTGTTTTTCACAGCAGTTGCCTTATTCTTCACGATTCGAGCTTGGAAGCACATTCCTACTTCCGAGCGGGAAGCATCAGTTTACTCCAGAGAGTTTTGGATTTTCATCGGTGCTACCACCTTGGGCTTGATGGGGTTTCAGGTAATTCTCCCTACCTCCATACCGGCATTTAATGCATTGATTGAAAGCTTTGGAGGTATCTCCAATATGGCTCCACCGGCAGATCAAATAGAGTTTTACACAAAATTCCAATTGTGGTTTGGGATTGCCTTGGCGCTGCTGACAGCAGTTGGACAGTTTTTTTGGTGGCAGAAAATGGACAAAAAAGCGCTGAAAGATGCGCTCTTGACTCCATACATTATCTCTGTAGTTGTTTCGGCTTTGATTATTGTAGCGGCTAAAGTTTATGATTGGAAATACATGATCATCGTCGTGGCTGGTACATTTACCGTAGTTGCCAATGCTGTGATTTTAAGTCGACTTTTGAAGAAATCTACCTTCAAGCTAGCAGGAGGCTCTCTGGCACATATTGGTTTGGGGATGATGCTGATTGGGATCATGTTCAGCTCCGGTTATTCCGAGACGATCTCGATCAATATGTCAGGATTGACTTACAGCAATAGCTGGGAGGATGAGCTCAATAAGGAGCATGTATTGCTTTGGATCAATAAGCCGACCCAAATGAAAGACTATACGGTCATCTATCGAGGAAGGCAAAAGAAAGTGGTGGGCGTACCTGAATATGTCCCTGCCAAAATCTTAGAATCCACAGGAAATGTGAATGAAGCCATTGCTTTAGAGGATTATAAAGACTTTTTCAAGAAAGGCGATGTGGTTGATATTGTATTGGAGGAGAATGATTATTTCAAAATTGATTACTTCCAAAATGAGGTCTTGAAATTTTCCCTAGCTCCCATGTCCCAATTCAACCAAGGAATGGGAGGTTTGATTTCTTCACCTGATTCAAAAATTTACCTCAACAAGGATCTATACACCTACGTAGCGGCGATGAATGACTACGAAGATCCCGAATGGAAAGATGATGAGTTCTATGAAGCAAGCCCGGGTGAGCAATTCCATATCGCTGATTTTGTCACTTATTTTGATGGAGCTGAAGTACTTCAGGAAGTGGAGGGTTATGTACTCCAAGAAGGTGATGTGGCTGTTCGTGCCAACCTTCGGGTGCTTGATTATGATGTTGAGAAAAAGCTCACTCCCACATTCATTATTCGAAATAACCAAGTCGGTAAATTACCTGTAGTGGACAATGAGCTCGGGATCAAAGTCACTTTGGATAACATCGTTCCTGAAGAAAACAAGTTTGTTTTCAAAGTCAACCGCTATCAAAAGGACTATGTGGTGATGAAAGCTATCGTCAAGCCATACATCAATTTGTTGTGGTTAGGATCTATCATCACTTTGATGGGATTCACTGTGGCGATCTATCGAAGATTCGATGAGTTTAAGAAAATGAGAGATAAAGGGATGGAATAAATTTCCCCAACTTTTTCCAAAAGGAGGTAAGCGCCTCCTTTTTCTTTTTTCACTCCGCTTCAAAAAGCCTATATTCAGGTCCATTTTAAACCAGTTTTACCTAATTTTTAACTAACAAAAAGATTATGAAGATCAGTAAAAAGGATTTCGATCAGATGCAGAAAAAGTATGATAAAGAAATCCAAAAGGGGAAACCCGCTCGAGGACCAAAGGAGGATGTAGAAAATCAGACCAAGTGGGTGTTTTTTGATCGAGAGACTCTTGAGGAAGTGCTAAGTAAAGCGGATAAGGATCCCAAGAAAGGTGGAATCAAGTTTTACCTAACTGAATACACGGAAGAGGTAGCAAAAAAGCTTTACCCTGAGAACTCAGAAGAATACATCGGAAGGCTTGCCATCGTCATGTCTCCTGTAAATGAAGCCAAAAAGGGATTGGAAGAAGGGGAAGAAGATTATTACAATCGAGGTACTACTTGTCCTCCTAAATGTGAATAAATTTTATATTCATGGTTAAAGACTTTCTTGCCAGGATTGGAGATAATTATTACATCTATGCTGTCATAATTTGTGGAGTGCTGGCTATTGTTTTTTACGGATTCCTTAATCCTGAAAAGAAGCGTAGCCTGCACTTCCTAATTCCTTTTCTGGTGGTATTCTTGGTTTTTTTTTATGAGTTTTTAGGAGTCTGGATGCTCGTCAACAAGAGTATCAACCAAAAAATCCATTATGTCCTTACGGATGATACTTTTCAGGGATGGAATATCTGGGTTTTTAATATTTTCAACTATCAAATATCCAAGCTGCTACTATTAGGTTTGATCGGAATCAATTTAAGAAAAGTCCTTAGTCAAAAAATCATCTTGTCCCTTGGAGTGATTTTTCTTGCCTATTGTATTTATACCTACTTTTCAGAAGCCACTCCCATTTATGATTTTCAGCCGGTCCTATACTTTTTCGGCAATACCATTTTGATTGTGGCCAGTGGTTTATTCTTCGTGGATTTGGTGTCTGAGGATTATTACATCAATATCAATCCCCTTAAATACTGGCCTTTTTGGTATATCACCTTGATTTTGTTTCAATCAGTCACTTTATTTTTGGCGGATGTAGCCTTTGAGTACTTGGTATTTGAAAATGAAAATGTGTACTTCTTATTCAACTATGTTTCAATGATCCTTTACATTATTTTATTGGTAGTTTTTAACATGCTACTTTACACAGGGAGTAATACAATTTCAAAATTGGCTAAAGCATAATGGAGGGAGAAGATAATCAGATCATTTTTATTCTTTTTGCAGGGGCATTTCTGGCAGCCGTTATGGCCACATTTGTGGTCTCTATGGTTATTTTGCACAGGCAGCGTCAGGTCCAAAACAAACAAAAGATGGATCAGATTAAAGCAGAATATGAGAAGACCCTATTGAATATTGAGAATGAAATTCAGCAGGATACCCTGAGGCATATCGGTCGGGAACTTCATGATAATGTAGGCCAGTTGCTTTCCCTCGCAAAACTCTATCTCGGCTCCAGCAAACCTGAAAAGCAGACTGAAGGACGCCTCCTTATCAATCAAATAATTAACGAGGTTAGGGGCCTTTCAAAGACCCTGAACCTAGACTGGGTAGAGTCCATTTCATTGGAAGAATTTATAAAACAGCAGTTGGATAAGATCCAGTCAACTGACTTCTGCGAAACGCTCCTTGTGGAGAGTAATGAGGCCTGGAAATTAAATAAAGACACGAAACTTGTTCTTATACGCGTTATTCAAGAATGCCTAAACAACGCCATCAAGCACGCCAGCCCATCAAATATAAAAGTCCAGATGAAAGAATCAGATGGAAGGTATTTGGTTCGGATAGAAGATGACGGAAAAGGCTTTGACACTTCTCAGCAATCAAAGGGTAGTGGCATGACCAACCTTCGAAAGCGAATGGAGACCATTGGAGGTGCATTTGAAATCATATCATCACCCGGAAACGGCACTCAAATAAATCTTTCTTTGCCTGTATCAGTTTTAGTCCTAAATTAGACTTCACCCTTAAGTAACATGATACGGATTGCTATTGCAGACGACCACACCCTTTTTGCAAAGGGCATAGAAGGATTATTGGATGAGCAGGAGGATTTCTTTATCCGTGGGCTTTTCAAAAATGGATCTGAGCTACTGGATTTTCTAGCCGAAAACCCAGTAGACATCGTTTTGACAGACCTCAATATGCCTGAAATGGATGGCTTTGAGGTATTGGCTGCTGTGAAGCAGCTTGACTTTCCAATCAAAGTCATCGTCCTTTCCATGTATGATGAGGAAAAAATCTTCAAAGAATGCGTTGAAAAAGGGGCAGACGGGTTTATTCTAAAAGATGCTGATCCGGATGAATTGGTTTTTACCATTCGAGAAGTTCATGAAGGAAGGCATTTGATCAATTTTGATAGAATCATTGAGCAGGCACGTCCCAATGCTTTTTTCGATTCCTTTCGGGATAAATACCGTCTTTCCCGGAGGGAGGTTCAGATTATTAAGCTTATCAAAGAAGGTTTGACGAGTAAAGAAATTGCCAAACAGCTTGTATTGAGTAAGGGGACAATCGAAAGCCACCGGAAAAATATTTTTCAAAAACTCAGCATCAATTCACGGGTAGAACTAGTGAATAAAGCTCACGAAATGAATATCTGATGAATTCAACCAAACCAATCAAAACTGCCATCGTCGGATTCGGTTCTGTAGCGGAAAAAATGCATGCTCCTCTGATAGATGTCTGCCCGGATTTGGATTTGGTGGAGGTAGTAGAAAGACACTCCAATCTCTGTGAGCAACAATATCCTGGGGTTAAAACCTTTCGCTCATTTGAGGAGCTATTGAGTGAGGGAAGCTCTGAACTCATCGTGATCACGACGCCTAATGAGTTTCATTTTCCTATGGCCAAATTAGCCTTGGAATCAGGGAAGCATGTGGTGGTGGACAAACCAATCACTATACATTCATGGCAGGCCGAGGAACTTCAAAAGCTTGCATCGGAGAAAGGATTGATTTGTACTGCTTTTCAAAACCGCCGTTTCGATGGGGATTTCCGAACTGTTCAGGAGATTTTGCAAAATGGATCGCTAGGGGAAGTTCATTATATCGAAAGTCATTTTGATCGCTTTAGGCCTCAGCCCAGAGATAATTGGCGGGAGAAAGAGGTCCCTGGAAATGGGATTACTTACGATTTGGGCACACACTTAATTGACCAGATTTGTGTACTTTGGGGAGCTCCTGAATCCATTACTGCTACTATCCGCAAGCAACGCCCACAAGTAGTAGCCGATGACTACTTTGATATTCAGCTGGACTATGGGAATCGCTTGGCCCGGGTCACCGCAGGAGTCCTGGTCAATGCACCTACTCCCAAATTCCTAGTATTAGGGGAGAAAGGGACTTATCAAAAATTTGGACTGGATGTACAGGAAGAGGCCTTTAAGGAAGGGCGAAAGCCTATAGGAGAGAATTGGGGATTGGAGGAAGCTGATAAGTGGGGGAAGGTTTATTTAGAGGAGAAGATAAATCCTTATCCCACCTTAAGAGGTGATTATCGTTTTTTCTACAACAATATTGCTAAAGCTATCCTTCTTGGAGAGCCATTACTAGTTCGGCTAGAAGAGGCAATTGTGGTTTTGAAATTGATCGAATCAGCTTTTTTGAGCTCGGAGCAAAAGAAAACCATCACTAAGTCGGAAGGAGGCTGGTGAAACAGTTTAGAATGGAAGCTTCCCTAGGTCCACATTTCCACCTGATAATATTATCCCGACTTTTTTGCCTTTAAAAAGCGCTTTATTTGCCAACAAGGCTGCCAAAGGAACTGCGCAAGAAGGCTCGATCACGATTTTCATCCGCTCATATATAAGCCGCATCGCGTCGATTGTTTGATTATCTGTTGCCAAGAGTATGTCTTTGACGTAGCGGCGGATGATTTCAAAATTCAAGACGCCCAAAGAGGTAAGTAAGCCATCTGCAATGGTATTTGGCTTGGTTTGAGGAATGATTTTTCCTGCTTTGAAGGATCGATAGGCATCGTCTGCTCCTGAAGGTTCTGCTCCGTATACTTCAATGTCTTCATCCCACTCATGACTAAGCAAGGCTGTCCCACCGAGAAGCCCTCCTCCACCTACTGGAGCCAGGATTACTTCCAGGTCTGGTTCATCCTCCAAAAACTCCAAGGCACAGGTGGCTTGTCCTTCGATGACATCCATAAAATCATAAGGAGGAATGAAGGTGGCTCCGGTTTCTTTGACCACCTTTTCAAGGGTAGTCTCCCTCGCCTGAAGGTTAGGTTCGCATTCGATGATTTCTCCTCCGTAGCCTTTGACGGCCTTCTTTTTGATCTCTGGAGCACTAGATGGCATGACAATGTATGCCGGTATACCTGCAATCTGTGCTGCACGAGCCAAAGCCGCTGCATGATTTCCACTGCTGTGAGTAGCTACTCCCTTGGCTTTCTCTTCATCTGATAATTTCATCACCGCATTCGCTGCCCCCCGAGCTTTGAAAGCCCCTACTTTCTGAAAGTTTTCGCATTTAAAATATATCTCACACCCTGCCATCTCATTGATCGCTGAGGAAGTCAGTATGGGCGTTCGGTGTATGAAAGATTTGATCCGAACGCGAGCATGTCGGATATCATTGAGGGAAGGGAATTGCGGCTTTTGCATGTAATAAAATTATAAAACTACTTCCAAAGCTAACTTCACAAACTGTTATTTTTTCATTTTTCTACCTGAAATCGAGCCTGGTTTTCGCAGATAGCCACGACGCAAGCGATACATAGAGGGGTCATTATTTTTGCGAGATTCCATATGACCATTAAAAAACAATTAAAAACATATGAAAGAAAAGTCTTTTCTTCGGATATGAATTGGAATGTATTGGATTGCTTTCCCGTAATGGGAGAGGCTTTAAACTCGAAAAATACACTGAGGCTGGACTTTAGTGCCAAAAATCAGGCTTTGGAAGAGGTAGACCTTAGCAACACGGAGGCTTTTGATCAATTTGTTTTTTCACAGCTTGAGCGATCCGGCAAACGCTTTGGAATAGGGGGGTATCTGGAAAATCGAGCCATTTACCGTAGATCCAATGTATTTGCTACGGATGCAGAGGATTTTCGAAATATTCACTTAGGTGTGGATGTTTGGTGTGAGGCAGGAGCTCCTATTTTTTCTCCATTGGAAGGAAGAATCCACAGTTTCCAGGATAATGCCGGTTTTGGTGACTATGGTCCTACGTTGATTTTGGAGCATTCCAACCAAGACAAGGTTTTTTACTCATTGTACGGGCACCTTACCCGTACAGATTTGAAGAGTTGGGAGGTTGGAAAAATCGTTAAAAAAGGAGCGATCATTGCACATGTAGGTCCTTTTCCAGAAAATGGCGATTGGCCACCCCATCTACATTTTCAGTTGATGTGGGACATGGAGGGTAAATCAGGAGACTACCCAGGCGTCTGCTCTCAGCGGGAAGTTGCCCATTATTCCGCCAACTGTCCTGATCCCAATTTAATTTTGGGATTTCAGGATTGACTCGATTTCTGGTTTGCTCGTGTAATCCATCGAATCCCATTTAAAGTCAGATAGCGATCGATCTCTTCAAAGTCCTTTTCCAAGGTGGTCAAAATAGCAGAAAGTCCTCCCGTAGCAATGACCTTGAATGGCAGGTCTTTTTCTGTTCGGATGGTTTCTAGCATTCCCTGTACCAATCCAGTGTAGCCATAAAGGATGCCTGCCTGAATCGCATGGATTGTATCTTTCCCAATTGCTGATTTGGGCACTTTCAGGGGCACCTCGGGTAGTTTGGATGTGCTTGTAAATAGGGATCGGATGGCTGTTTGAAGACCAGGAACAATATTTACGCCCAATACCTTCCCATTATCATCGACGACAGTGAATGTGAGTGCTGTTCCAAAGTCCACGATGATCAAGGCTTGCTGATACTTTTGCCAAGCAGCCATGACATTACACATCAAGTCAGTCCCTATTTCTTTGGGACGAATCGTGCTGATGGGAAGTGATTTATAGCTTTTAGGGCCGATTTGGTAGGCGGCTTTGCCAAAAAACTTTTCGCAAAATTCCTGAATGGGTCCTTGCACTTCAGGAACCACGGTACTAAAACCTATTTCGCTAATGTCAGATGGGGAAATGGAATGCTCCAAAAAATAGAGGGGCACCTTCTTGGTGAGCTGAGAAATTAGGAGTTCGGTTTTGGTTTCTAGACGAAATTGATTGGTCCACTTTTCGGTTTTGGGATCAAATAATGCGAATACCACATTGGAATTGCCTACATCGATTGCTAGGAACATATTTTTGGAGCTTTTGACTAATTTAGGCTTTCATTCTTGAAAATTAAATCAAATATCCCATGTATACCGTCCGAAAAGGAAAAATCGAAGACTTACCCCGAGTTCTTGAATTGATCAAAGAACTAGCCATCTATGAAAAAGCACCTGAGCAGGTGACCAATACAGTAGAAATGATGGAGAAAGATGGTTTTGGACCCCAACCGGTTTTCGGACTTTTTGTCTGTGAAAAAAACGAAACCTCAGAGATCATTGGGATAGCGATCTATTACTATCGATACAGCACCTGGAAAGGAAAGCGCATGTATTTGGAAGATATTGTTGTGACAGAATCTGAACGTGGCAATGGTGCTGGAAAATTACTCTTTGACCGAGTCATGGCTCAGTCTCTTGAAGATGAATGCACCGGCATGATGTGGCAAGTGCTAGACTGGAACGAACCCGCAATTAATTTCTACAAAAAATATGGAGCATACCTGGAGGCTGGTTGGCTCAATGCACATTTGCAGTCGGAAGAGATTAGGGAGTTGTTGGATTGATTGCATTTGCAATAATTGATTATTGCAAATAAAATAAAAAACCGTATCTTTGAGAAAAAAGAAGTTATGGATCAGCTATGGAATATTCGTTTTCCGGATGGAAGTCAGCAAGCTCTTTCTACAGGGAAAAGTCGCCATTACTTTTTCCAAAGAATGATAGACTCAGTGAGTGAGCCTGCAGCTTTTTATGAGACAGCATTCAAGTATGAGGACACCAAGGATTTTTTTGATTTTTTGGGCTTTACGCAGCAGGATATTTCAGAAGTAATGGAAGTGGACCCGAGTACGCTATTTCGATGGCGCAAAGAAAATCGACAGTTGACCAAAGCAATTACCAAGAATATCCTAGAAATGGATCAAGTAGTGGCAAAGGGAGTTCGGATTTTTGGCTCAGAGCCGCTTTTTTCAGATTGGCTGAGCACCACCAATGTCTCTCTAGGTGATCGCAGACCAATAGATTTGCTTAAGACTCCGTATGGAGTGGATCAGATCGACAGTGTACTAGAGGGGATGTCTTGGGGAGCTTTTCAGTAGTTTGATGCGCTGTTTTCGACTTATCGAAGCCTTACCGGGTAGATCTCCTTTAGGGTATGGAATTGGTTCCGGGCGATGGAATGACTTCGGTGTTCCTATGATCTATGCCTGTAGTGTCAGTTCGCTTAATTTCCTTGAACTTCTAAGTATCAAAGGCCCAATAGTCACTCAAAGTGCATGGCAATTGATTGTGTTGGAAATAGCTGTAGAAATACCGGAGTTGGAAATAGCTGAGCTACCTAGAGATTGGCGGAATCGTCCCTATCCTAGAAGTACGCAGGAGTTTGGCAGTACTTGGTGCAAGCAGTTTTTGTCTCCTGTTTTGAAAATACCCTCTTGTCGGATTCCTTTGGCAAACTACCAGCAGGAATTTAATCTATTGATCAATCCAATTCACCCAGATTTTAATAGAATTGTCAGCGTGAAGGATGTATTGGATGTGAGCTTTGAGGTGAATGGTTAGTTTTTATTTATGGAATATGATTATCCGCAATCATGCCAGTTGCCTTATTTACTTTGCTTGACTGGTTGGAAGAACGAAGACCTAAGCTTCCGGATTCTGATCCTTTCAGTAGACAATAAGCCAACTTTTTGTCAATTCTGCTAAGAAAGCGGATATCCATATTATGGAATTAACTACCAGAACTTCCAAGACTGACTCTGCTGTTTGAGGCTAGTTCACTTGCTTTTGATTCAATCTCAGTTTCAGGGTATTCTGCTGACCTAAGAAAAGTTGCATATTGACCGAATCTTTGTCCGCGACTAGTACGACTTTGAATCATTTTATTCACTTGGGCTGAGGTAAGCCCAGTTACCTCCCTGATTTTTGAAACATCGGTTTCTTCATTTAAATAAACCTTGGTTTGTACCCCACCGTCTGAAAGAAAATAACTTGTGAGACTTCTTTCAACAGGATTATCTACTTTCTTTTTTACAATTTTCCGATCCCTCTCAAAATTGTTATTTCTGGTTTTTTTCATGGTATAAGCCTCCGTGTCTAGAGACTTTGGAACATTTGACTCTGCTTCTACTATTTGTTTTTTGGTGGCCTTAGTTGGACCATCATCATTGCTAGAGTCAATAGCTGAAATTAGGCTAGACTTTCCTGAGTTATATTTTTGAGAACTGGGAACTACCTTATATTCAATTACAGCACCTGCATCAAAAGCAGCTTTCACCTGATTTTCTACACTAGATTCATGACTGCTATTGCCTGTTCGAGAAAGAGGAACCATATTATCCCAAGAGCCAGGTCCTCCAATATTATGGTTTAGTAAATGTCCTCTTATGTAATAAGAAGCCCCACTTGAAGTTCTTCTTGCATTCAACTTATCATATTCTGTATGAGCAGCTTGAGTAGGAGTAGATCCGTCGGAAGGTTTGTTGGACAGATGCAATTTTTTGATGTGCATGGAGGTACCGTAACCAGCCGAATCTGTACCAGGAAGTATTCTTTCTGGCGGACCATCAGGAGTATCGGTACCAAAAAATACTTGAACAATGTCTCGAAGCTCTCCTAATAATCTTTCAATTGTAGTTTTCTTTGTGTTTTCAGCCTCAGCTTGTTGTTCATCAGATAGATTCCTGTCAATTCGCCTCCTTTTTTCTGAATCGATTTCAATTGCTTTTGCAAGGGCTTGTTGTTTAGCGGTTTCTTTTTGCGGATTATTTCGAGTATCTAGATTTTGAATGAAGGTTTCAAATTGCTGAGGATTACTAGCGATCATAAGAGAAGCGTTTTCTGCCTCTCCTTCTAAATACAAAGCGTGTTGATGACCATCAGCTGCTTGGAATGATACTCTTGCATTCCACCAATTCGTAACAGCAGATACTGCATTCCTTCCTGCTTGCAAAATTGCCCCACCCACGCTAAGTGCTTTATCAATTAGCCAGTCAATAGCTGCATTGATCTTTTCTCTCAACCCAGCTATCATCTCCCCAATTCGGGTACCCAGTCCTCTCAAACCAACCTGATTCGCCAAAAATCCTATGGCAACAGGTATAGCTCTTGCCAGTGCATTTTCGAGATAGTTTGCAGCATCCGCGATACTTCCTCGGGCAATATTGGCTACTCCTGCCACGAAACTGTTGACGATCTCCAGCATTTCTCGCAGTTTCTCAATGAAGGACTGCACCGCACGATAGAATGCGATGAAGCTATTAACCACTGCCATTATTCCGGTCGGGTCCAGCATACCCAGCAACTTCACTGTGACTTGCTCGATAATGCGAGTCATGATCCAGTTTTGGATTTGACTGAGAACGATGGACCAGAGATCACTGATTTTCTCCTGGATATATTCCCAAATGGCGACCGGCCCTCTTTCCCACACATCTTTGATGAATGTCCAGATACCTGTCAAGGTATCGATCGCACCCCGGATTTGAGCTACCCGTTCTTCTCCAATTTTCAAGGCAAGACGTTGCCAGATATTCTCCATCGTAAGCCCGAGGACTTCTAGGACAAAGTCTAGGATGGACTGGAAACTCAAATCGGCCGGTGGGGTGATGCCTGCTGAGGCTAGTTCTCCAAACAACCAATCTCTCAGTCCACCTAGTAAGTGGGTGACAATATTTCCAAAAAACTGTACAAAGCCTTGTTTGATTGCCCGGAGTAGATTTTTCAGGAATCCTATTGGGTCCCTTTTGATATCTTCGAAAGCCGACATGGCATTGGCAATAATTTGCTGTACCGTCTCAATCGGGAAGTTCATCACCACCAGCAATACCTCAACCAGAATCTTCACGATGGTCACCACAAAGGCAAAGAGGCGTTGGATAGGACTTGCCAGCGTTTGTATGATGCGCACAAAAGCCTGGATCGGCGCAAAGACATCCTGGATAGTAAAGCTGTTCCAAAGCGTCATAAATAAGCCCGTGATATACTCCCAGGTGAAATTCAATGTGGCAACTGCAGCCTCAATTCTAGAAACTGTCTGTTCGATTGCACCCGTTTCCTTCATTTGCTGAAACTGCTCCTCACCTCCTGGCATCAATCCCATAAATCCCCGAATGATATTCTCGGTTGTCCTGGGGACTTCCTCTTGGGTAAATGGATCTTTTCCTAGAATGACTGTGATCAGGTGAAAGCCCTGCTGCTCTCTGGCATAGGCTGATAGCTGAGATAGGAGGGTATTTTTGATAAATTCGAGAACCTTCACAGCGACATTTGCAGCAAAGGTGAATACCCGAGATAGGAAGGGTGTAAAAATCCCAACGGTTCGCTGAAAAGCGCCGAGTGGATCCCGAAGGTCTTCAAGGGAGAAGGCATTCCAGGCAGTTTCAAAAAGTAAGCGAACCTCTTCAAAGCTGAAATTCAATGCGGCTAATTCTGCATCTATCCAGTCTGCAGTCTCCTGAATAGTTCCTTCGGCTCGCATTCTCTCTAGTTCTTGCTCCTTCCCAATCAGGGTAAGGAATGCTTCGATCTTTTCGGCCGTGGTACTGATAACCTCCTCCCCAGTGAGCGGATCTCTACCGAGTAGCTTTGTCAAAAGCGGATATCCCGGCGTGGACTCTGCCAAGGCCTTGAGTCCAGCCATCATGGCTTCCTTGATCAGTTCAAATATTTTGTCCTTTACCCTTCCGGCAAAGGATACGATATCGCGGTATAATTGCCCAAAAGTCCGGTCAAGCACTGCCATATTCTCATCCCAGCTATTCCGGATGGATACTTGATCCCAAGCGCTTTCCAGAGTTCTTTCGAGTCGGTTTGTGCTGAGATCCAATGCAGCCATTTCGCTTTGCACCCAGGCAAATGCCGAATCGATAATTCCCAGTTCTGAGAGTTTGGTGAAAAGTAAGGTTCCAAAAACTGGAATTAGTCCCAGCAACCCTCCAAGCAAGTTGGTAGCATTTCTGGCGACAGTTCTTCCAGCCAATGGATCATAGCCAATAATTACTGTTAACAGTGAGTATCCTGGAATATAGCTGGCAAACCTTGATAGTCCTTCCCGAACTGCCCATGGAAGCCTTTGAACCTGCGGTTCGGCTTCAGAAACACTCATTTCTGGCGAGCGCCTTACTGCTGCCCCTTGCTGCACGGTGTGGGTCAACTCGTGAGCAAGCAAGTGTTTCCCCTCTGAGGTGCCTGGCTGGAATTTGCCTTCATTGAAATAGATGTCATTTCCGTGTGTGAAGGCTTTGGCTCCTAATTGTGAGCTCATTTGAGCTGCATCTGGTCCCGTGTGGATTTTAACAGTAGAAAAATCGGCTCCAATCTTTTGTCCCATTTCTGCCTGAATGGGACTCGGGAGGTTTTGACCAGAGCCTTTGCTTTGGATGATTTGGGCGGAAACATCACTTGAGACAGTACCACCGCCTTCTCCAAAAAGTTGGATTTGCTCTTCTTCTTCCTCACTGGAAAGCTGTACTTCCTCTTCCTCATCTGTGGAAAGCTGAACTTCTTCCTCTTCCTCCTGTCTGCTGACCATTGATATGGTGGAGGAAATAGGCATCATTTGGATTTCCTCTTCTTCCTCCTCCACTTGCATTTGTATCCCATCGCTGAGTGGGCTCATCATAGCAGGTTGAGAATTAGCCGGCATCATCATGACCTGGTTGGCCACAGATTCAGCTTCCTGCTCAAATTTGTCTCCCGGCTTTCCCACTTTGAGGGCAGGCTGTACGATTCCCGTATGCCGAGCGATCGGCGGAGTAGATACTCTGGGAATTCGTTCTGCCTGTGCTGCCATGATTAGTTATTCAGTGGATTCATGGGGCTTTCAGACTCTTTGGGTGTCATCTGAATTCTTTCCTGCTCAACAGGGCTCATTTTTTCAGCTTCCTTTTCTTTTTCAAGAACGGGAGCTTGTTCTTCTACCTCCTCTTCGGGTTCAGGTTTTCTCCTTACTTTTCGCTTCATAGAATTAGGGATTAAATGGTGCGACCTACTTTCTGAAATTCTCGCCGGATACCTTCCTGAATATCTTCCCGATGAACCCTTCGCTCTGGACGGTCCAAGGCCATCAGCAAGCTGTGCTGAACCACATTGATAATTGCTCCTCCGCTGAGCTCATAGCTGTTTGCGAGCTCCTTCAAATCAATTTTCTCTTCTAGTTTTGCTTGGATGGGGAATCCGTTTTTCCAAAGTTGATAGCGTTCCTCAGGATTGGGCACAGGAAAAAATATTGTGGACTGAAACCTTCGCATAAAGGCATCATCCAAGTTGCCTTTTAGGTTGGTGGCCAAAATGACCAAGCCATCATAGTCCTCGATGCGCTGCAAAAGATAAGATACCTCCTGATTGGCATAGCGATCATGTGCATCATTGACAGCGGTACGCTTACCGAAAAGAGCGTCAGCCTCATCAAAGAAAAGAATCCAGCCTTGGTGCTCGGCTTTATCGAAGACTTTTGAGAGATTTTTCTCGGTCTCGCCGATGTATTTGGAAATCATCCTCGAAAGGTCAATTCGATATACATCCAGGTCCATCTTTTTACCCAAAAGTGCTGCTGTTAAAGTTTTCCCTGTTCCAGGAGGTCCGTAAAAAAGGGCTTTGTAACCGGGCTTGAGAATGCGTTTCATTCCCCAGTTTTCCATCAGAAAATCTTTGTTTCTCAGCCAAGACTCTAACTCCCTCAATTGCTGCATCGTGTCATGTGGAAGGATGAGATCCTCCCAGTCCAGATTGGTGCGAAGCGGGTGGGCTGGAAAATCATTTCCAAATCTTGGATTTCGCTTTCTGCCGGTGGTCATGATATCTAGGATTTCTGGCTGGATCAAGAGTGTGCCGGATAGAAATGACTCTTCAGGGTCTACCTCTCCCATCGAAAGGATTTTCTCACGGAAAAGGATGCTTTCTTCCTCAAAAAGTGACTGGTACTTAAATCGCTTTGCCAAATCTCCTCCTGCAAGGATAAACATCACCGTTTCTCCTGTGGGTAAAATTCCACTGGCTCGCTTGCCCTTTTTCACACCAAACTCCGTATAGATTTGCTGAGTCTGTTGATTTCGGCTCATAAACATATCCAAGAGTTGTGGGCGGATATGTGGAACTGCAGCCATGATCAAGAGGAATCGATGTTCAGGACCTAAGTCGTATTTTTTGACCAACTCGACAAAAGGCGCATCCATGCCCTCCAAATCCGGGGCGGGGATTTCTAAAAGGTCACTCGGTCCTGTGCCTGGTTTAGCATTTTGGATGGAACGAGCCTTGAGTATTTGCTGTAGCCATTCGAGCTCCAATTGAATGCAGTGGGCGTTATCATTGTGTAAATTCACCATTCTGTGATTAGGGTTTGATCCATCCAGGGCAGCTTGATAATTGAAATCGCCCAAGGAAGCCTATCAATCAAAATGTCAATAGCGGATCGGTTGATTTTCAGCTTGTATCCGGAGTCTATTTTCCTTATAGAGCCTTCCCGAGGGAAAAATCCTTTAGCCAAAGCGGGACCGGAGGTGGTTTTCAAAGCCTTCCAATGATGGGCCACGGACTCGAGTAGTGCCATGGACTCTTCTTTCTCAGCGTCAGAAAGGCTTGCCTTTATTGGGATAGCTTGGTGAATTGGGATTCCACAGAGAATCTTGTTTAAAAGAAGGTCTTCCTCTGCATATTCAGTGCTAGGGTCTACAAGATATTGGAGCAAGAGTGCTGCTCTTTCCTGACTTGATTGATCCTTGAAATTTTTGTCTTCCAAGTATCCAAGGTTTGAGAAGAAATGCTTCAGAAAAGGAGCTAGGATGACTAACCCAGCATTGGAAACGATGAAAATCTCATCATCTTGAGGCTTTGGACTATCCAGCTTTTTTGGTTTTTCCTTGACTCTTTGATTTGAGTATTGGAGGTAAGCCTCAGTGAATTTATTCAACAGACTTTCTCTCCGCTGTCTTGTGGAAGACCAGCTTCTAAAAAAACCATAAGTTTGACTTTTTGTAAGTAATTCTTCTCCTACTCCCCTGATTTTTGTAGCGGTCATTTCAGGAGCTCTTTTTGAAAGAATCCAAGCCATCATGTGGATAAAGAAATCACTGTTTGTTTCTAAATCGGGCTTAAATATGGCCGCAAAAAACTTCCTGATTTCTTCTTCTGATTTCTCCGAAAAGGGCTTCAAGTCCATCACAAAGAATTCTATCAAGAGATCTTCCAACTGATCTTTTGTAAGCCAATGATTTACTAGGAGCTTTTTGCAAGCGGAATAGAGTCTTCGGGCATTATTAGAAAAATGAGGGCTAAGAAGGGAAAGTAAATCGTAGGTTTTTTGAAAATCAAGCACCTGAATTAGTCGATTCCACTCCTGAAAGGAAAAATTTTTCTGCTCAAAGAATTCAATCAATTTTGGACTTTCAGCATCAATTAATTCTTGTAAGACTGTTTTTAAAGAAGGCTTCTTTGAAGAAGAGGACCACCAAGGCCTGCTTCCATACCGGAGAAGATGAATAAATAATTCCCAAGTAGAATGGCTTTGCTCATCACTAGGAGAGCTTGTATCATTTGAATCCTGACTCCATTTTTCAAACTCTTTTCCTTTCAGTTTTTTGTCCAGTGAAACAGCTAATTGATCCTCCAATTGATTTTTAAGCCGTGACTTTAAAATGTCTAGATCCAGGCTTGGCGGGATGCTGCCTAGGTTTAGATCCAGACGATCAAGCCGAAGATGAAATCCATTTTGCTCATACCTGTCGAAAATTTCTTCCATGACTGGCAGGAGTTCTTTTTCGTAGATTTCTCCCCAGCGATTTTGATCCGCTCGGGCAAGCTCTTCCTCAGCATAACTAAGCTCCAGTCGCTGTGTATGGATAATATGCCTAGCCATTAGAAGCGCTTGAATTTGTTGATCAATTCACTTTTGTTCTCACTTGCCCTTACTTCAATATTCTTTTCCTCCAACACCTTTTTGAGGGTGTCTTTTTTGAGCACTTTAAGTTCTTCTTCCTTGAGAACTGATTCGGGGTTTTCTCTGAGGAAAGTAGCAATCAGCGTTTCTTTATCAGCTTCTTTTTCAAAAGTGATATTTCGATTGGCGAGTATGGTTTCTACTTCCTTCCTGTCTAGATTTTCCATAGTCACCACATACCCTTCTGTGGGCACTACCCTTTGGAAAGGCATAAGTTGGAAATCAGCAGTTGTCTCTGAGCAGATGAATCGTTCTTGCGAAATATATCCATCCCGAGAGACGACGATAGTCTGACCAGGGCTTGGGAAGCCAAGTTCGTAAATACCATTTTCACTTGCTTGTGTCTGAATATCCGTGTTTTTAATTCGGATAATTGCCGCCCGAATGGGCTTTCCATTTGCATCTGTGACAGTTCCTTGGATTCCTTGACTGATACAGTCATTTCCAGATCCGCCACAGTTAGCTTGCTGATAGTCAAGAATCAAGCGGTTCAACTTCGTGCCTGTCTCTCCCGTGAAGGAAATACCCAAACAAGTAAGAAGAGCCTTTTTACTTTCATCGGATTCTAACGGTCCTTGAGTCATTTCGAGGGAAGTGAATCCTTTGGTTTCCTGTAGGCTAGCTAAAAGTAAATCGATGGTTTGTTCAGGATTGGCTAAATCCGGGATATTGATATCTCGGAAATTCAGTGTTGCTCTGACATTTTTTTCTCCCCAGCATTTCAAAATTTCTGCAGAGTAACATGACTTGGCATTTTCATGGACTAGAATGGTTACTTTTCCTTTATCTGATTTTCCAGTCTCTTTATCCACGAGTTTGTATTCGAAGCGATCAATACCTACAAAGTCCTTTTTAGGGGTATATAAAAACTTGTTTTTGCTTTCATCTTGATTGACCTCACCTCCTTCATCACTTTGAGAAGAGACCAAGATTACCTCGTAAGTTCTAGGGATAGCCAGGCGGTCATTGAGGCTTGGCTCTACCAAAATGGGGACATTTGCAAGTGTGACTGCGTAATCGGGTCGAGCAAAGGGAGGCAGTAGCCCCCAGTCCAAATTTTCGCAGGCATCAAAGCAATCCTCACAGGAGCAAATTTCTCCCGGCAAGGAGAAGTCTCCGATGATCCGCTCAGATTTTTGATGATAAAGCAAAATAAATGTCCCTCCTCTGTAAGCTCCCGATTGGTGCTCGAGTCCGGGATTTCTTTTAAGGAAATCGGCAAAAAGGTTGTTTCTACTTAGCTGTTGAATTCTATTGAGATAGGAAAGGTATAGTCGTTGAATTTTGCTGAAGAAAACCAAGTCCAAAAGACGATAAAGCAATGGAGACATTCTGGAAATGATACCATTGTACATCTGAAGCACAATATTTGGAATTTGAGGGGTAACCCGTAGGCGATTGATCAGGCGAAGGCGGAGAAGTAAAAAGTCAAGGATAAGCTCCAAGAGTTCTTTGTAAGCCTCCTGAAATTTCTCCCAGTCCAATTGATCCAAGCATTCTGGTAAGGATTCGCTGACTCGTTTTAGGAATATTTCGCCGCTGTCTTCTTTGATAGTTTCTTTGGCGGTTCGAAGGTTTTCAGAGTTGAATTCGGCACGGATACTTTTCACATATTCAATGACTTCACGAATGTCTCTCGCCGTACCGATGAGAAGTAATCGCTGATGGGCATATTCCTCCTGTAGATCATGCCAGCCACATCGATCACGCGTTTCTTCCTCACCCTCATCCAAGTGCAGTGCATGTACATGAATGGGAAGGTTGAATTGTTTGATCAATTTTCCAATACTTTTTTGAGCTTCTGCCAGGCTTTGACTCAGATGACCTTCGACTCTGAAAAACGGATAGAGATCCAAATCATAGTTGAGAGGGCTTTCAAGAAATCCATCTTTTTCCGACGGAGAATCAGGCTGGTTATCATAGGAAAGTACGCCTTGCCGCTGTGGAGACCAGGTGTTTTTCCGCTGTGGATCTGGCCAGGATTTTTCCAAGGAATACCAGGAACCCGTTTTGCCTTTGCTTTTGATATCATAGTAGTAGGGAATGCTCCGCTCTCCCAATAATCCATATTTTTCCTTGGAAGGAGTGATCTTCACCGGGTATTCCTTTCCCCCCTCCTGAATGATAGATAGTTCCAATGTCTCGATCATCAAGATCAATCGGCGGTATTGTTGGGCAAGTCGCTCTTTCTCCTCCCGCTGATCATTGTAAATGGGGGGCTGCACAAAACCGTGTCGGTATTGATAGAATTCTGCGGCAGTTTCTGACTGCACCCGAGCTCTTCCCAGCATCAAATGGAGAGGGAAAAGGGAAGGGTCCGTGGGGCAGCTATACCATAAATTCCGACCAGTTTCCAAAAACTCCGTCCAAGCAAGGACCAACTCCTTGAAGAAATCATAGAGGTATTGAATGCCTAAGATATTTTGGTCATCTGCAGAAATGAGTTCTTCGATTTTTTTGATTTTTTCCCGAAGACTGTCTGATTCAAAAGGGTTATTGAAATCAAATGTCTTATCCAAAATGGGCGAAAAAACCCCAAAACCCTTGGAAACACTTTCCCAGAAGTTATTGGAAAGAAGCTCCTTTATGGGTTTCTGATAGTTTTTGACAAAAGCTTCCCAATTACTGGACTCAGGTCCATTTGGAGAAAAAAGTGGACGTTTGATTTGGAAATCTACTAAGTCGAGTGCCTGTCCAAAGTCTCCAGATACATTACCAGTCCGTTCGGGGAGGATCCGGTCAAGGTCTTCTTTGGAAATCAAGAGTCTGCGCAGCGTTAGCAATCGGTTTTGACCTCGATCATCACAGGAGTTCCCTAGGCATGACTTAAGGTCTTGATCGAATATTTCCAAGAAAAGAAGGACAAACTTGTCATTTAAAAAATTGGAGGGATTGGTTAATTTCTTGACTGTTTCATCATCATCGGGCTCCTCGCTAAGAATCTCGTGCAGCTCGATGTCTTGACCATCCTTTCCAAAGGGTGCATAGCTGACACCCTCGGGTAGCGTATAGGGGCGGTAGTATTTTCCTTCGAAATCTCTTCCGATCTGAATCAGAAATCCTTCTGAAGTGATTCCCAATCCTTTGCTAATCAGGAGACCGCCGGAAAGCGGCTTGATCTTGAGGCCGCAAACAATACCGATGCCTATTAACTTGGATCGGGTCAGTCGATTTTGCTGATCGAGATAGGCGCTGAGCTGATTGAGCTGGGCACTGGTGAGGACTTGGCTTCCTTCAAAAATCGGATAATTGGAAATAAGCTGGCTCATAGTATTCGGATTAGAATTCTCCCAGAGATGAGAAATTGAGAATAATGGAATTGTCCAGATTGTCATCCTCGTCGCAGTCATGTAATGTACCGGCGGGATAGACGTTTCGGACTTGTTCTAGCGCTTCAATCAGCCTTTGGAGGGCTTGGGAAAGGTGAAGCGGATGGGGTACGGATTTCTGAGCTTCGAGATGCCAAAGTTTCCAGGCGAGTTCAAGCTCCTCCATATGCGCAGGACTGATCCAACACACCGTAAGGAATACATGTGCCGGAGTCTCTAGTTTGATCTTTTTTTCTATAAATTTTCGGAAGTCTCGATTGGTAAATCGGCCTGCCCAAAATGGTAAAATGAGATGACCCATACAGGTATAGGGATCATCTAGGGTGCATTCACATTCTTCTTGGAAGTGAGGGTCAAGCAGGCGGTCTTCAATTGTTGAGGTCAACGGGTTTCCTAATTCATCAGGATAAGTATAGGAGCCCTTGTATTTGGGTCTCAAAAGTATGTGCTCGAATAGGTGACTTCCTTCTAGGTCAAAAAACTCCTTTTGAAAGAATTGCTGTATAGCTTCAATGGCTTTTTCTTCCTCTCCACCATGCACTTGCACTTTATTGCCAAGTACCCTAAGAACTTCGAAGGTTTTACTGATGATGACTTCCCCTCCCTCCAAGTCTGGTCTTGGAGATTTTTTTGTTACCAAAGTGGTATCACTTCCTGATACTCGACTTTCAAGTATTTCATAAGATAATGAAGTCAATTCACCTTGTAGGGAGAAACTAATATTGACCTGATCTCCTTGGCTCCAAAGGGTATGTTGGTCGCCTCCAATCGTGATTTCGTGTAAGTCCGAATCAACACTTAGAATGGGAAAGCCTTTTCTGAATTCGATCAAATCCTTTTTCTGAGGAACCTGATCAAACTTCAAAAGAAGTTGGCTGCCTTGAGCCACGGCTTGTTCAAGATTTATTTCAATTTCAGGGAAACCCGTTTGCTGGAGATAAGCAGAACCAAATACCCCAGCTAGCAAATCGGAAGCGAGGGAGGCATTGAAATCGGCTTCGCTGGACTTAGCCAGAGTATTTCCAAATACAGGGTCTACCAGGTAAAAATGATAAGGAGAAGCATCATTTGGATCTAATTGATAGCCCGAGGGCCGAGAAGCAGAAGCGACCAATTGCCAAATATGAGTTTTGATTCTTTCCTCAGCTAAATCTTCCAGTTCCTCCTCGGTAGTTGCATCGGGGACTTCCTCAGTGATTTTTCCAGTGAGGATTTGATTTCCCTGCCCAAATGGAGCGTCAAAGAATTCGAATTCGATCTCGTAACGTGGAGGTTCAGTGGCAAGGCTCACCTGAATGCTGTAATCATACCAGTTTTCGAGATTTAGGCTAAGACTTTTTCGGTTAGCACGAGCGTTAAAGAGAAACTCTTCCCTGAAGATGGCATTTACTTTCTCGATAAAAATTGCTGCTTCTCCACCGCTGTCCGAATTGGGGAAATCTTTTTTAATGCTTTCCCCGATTATTTCTTCTTCATAAATAAGCTCGACCAGATAATTTCCGCTTGATCCTGTGATACTGAAATTTTCAGAATTTGAGCCAAGGCTAATAACTTTTTCCAGTGCTAAAGCAGCTTCTCCATAAGATTCAAATAGCTCGGTCAGGGTAAATATTTCTTGGTCTAATTCGTCTTTTACCCAAACAGTCCAGCCAGTCAAGTCTTCACGAATTTCGAAGGAGGGGCTGAACCGCAACCAAGACCAATCTTTTTTCTTGAATCCATAAAGAGCTCCGATTCTATCCTCCAATCCTGATTGATTTTCAATATGGAAAAATGAATCTTGTTTCGAGTAATCATAGCCCTGACCTCTTCTCGATGAGATTTGTGGGTAATTATTTAGCAATCTGAGCTTGTCGTCTATCAGTTGGCGCTTGGCGGTGGTGGTTCCGATTCGTACACTCAGGCTTGCATAGTCCACCACCTGCTCGGCAAATCTTCCCAAAAGGTGATTCAGGAATTCATTCCGCCGTGTCAAGTAGGTTTCCTCTGATTCTGCGAGGTTTTTCACCACATGTTCTAATCCGACCAGGTCCTTCCATAGATCGGCTGAGTCGGGAACTAGGTTTTCCAAGCTTTTTGTGAAATAAGTCCGATCAATCAGGGGGTTGCCAAAAGAATCCCGCTCTGCTGACATAGAAAAGAGGTCCCTGATATGGGATAATTGCTGCAGGTAATTGACCAGAAACTGCTCAAAAACCATCAAATAGGCCTTGAGCTGCTTCACTTCATGTTTTTTTGGCCTACCGGGAGCAGCTGGCAGCATTCCATCCTCACCGAGTCCATATACTTGAGGAAAATCATTTTGGATGGAGAAATAATCTCCGGGATCCATGAATGTGCCACGTGGTAATTCAAAATCTACCTGCGCATTGCGAATTTTTTGAGTTCGCTCGGTTTCTTTTTGTGTGGAAAGGATATCCTCCACCTCTTCCCGGTTGGCAACAAAAGGAAGCTCCTCTTTGTAATAAACCAACTTACTTTCAGGGATATTTAAGCGTGGGACGTAGTTTTTATCAACTGCCAGCTCCAGACACCACTTGACGCTTTTACTAGGGATTTCTCCACTTTCATTATCCTGAGGTTTGTTGGCAATTTGAATGCTTTTCACGGCCTTGACCCCAGGAATATCCATGATGAGGTGGATAAGGTCGGATACATGGATTTTCGATTTTCTACTGGCTTTTTCCAGCTCCTCTTCATCAATGAATCCATGTTTGAGAAGTGGACCTTCAAAAATCTTTTCAGTTGGGGTGCACTGCTCAGAAGACCAGTCTCCGATAAAGACTCGATCCTCATCTTGCAAAATAGGGCTTGGAAAAGCGGGGCTAACCTGTATTTGAGCAAGATTGGGAGATTTCTTGTCAGGGCTTATTGAGGTGACCGAATAGCTGCCCACATTATTTCCCGATCCAACGATGCTAATCAGCGAGCCTATTTTTGGATACTCTTCTTCGGCAAGATTAAGCCATATTTTCCCAGGCTTTTGCTCAAATCGCCGGATTTCGAGATTCCCTGATTTACAGCGATGCAGCATCTCATCCAACTGATAAAAATTAACCTGAGGGGAAAGAAATTTGGAGATTTGGGTGAAAATAGCAGCCTCTGTAGCTTCCACATCGGCCTCTGCAAGCAGCTCGATATCCGCACAAATAAGAATTTCCTCTACACGAAGGGCGTGGAAATTGACGAAATCCTCACAAAGGTTGCGGTTGGCATACAGTGTTTTTTTTGCCTCAGCCAGAATCTCTTTCACCTTCTTGATTTTTAGAAGGTAAAAACTCAAAATCCCATCCTCGTTTTTGAAGACAAAGTTGTTTACTTGGGTATTGATAGCGGTAAGCCCATCTATGGCTTTTAGTCCAGATGGGGTCAATTCACTCCCTTCAATTTTTATCGCGTTGGAAGGGGTAGTGCGATAGGTTAATTCAAAATTATCAGGGACATTCTGGTATTGGACGATAATATCGATAATCGATTTTTTGATCTCAGTGGGATCATTCCAATCGATTTCAGCATCCCATCGTGGGAATTCTACTTGGATATCGATGACCATTCCTGCAAGGTCAGGGTGCTCATCGAGTTGGATTTCCATTGAGATTTTATTCTCATTCAGATCTCCTAGGAGCTCGTTTTCATCAAATTCCAGCAAGACATCGTATAGAATCCCCATTTGAAGTGCTTTTTCTGATTTGGGGAAGGGCTGGTAGGCGAGCTTTTTTTCTTTTCGATCTGGGAAAACAGGAATCTCATTGCTTGGTCGGATTTCAATCCAGGCATTTTTTATACCTGCATAGAGATCTTTTCCATCAAGGTTTTCTACCACCTCGACATCCATCAGAAGTTTCCGGTAGTCGTTGATCGTCAGTGCTTTGGAGGGAAGAATCTCTGAAGCCTTAAAAAATTGATCTTTCAGACTTCCTGTCGAGTCAGCCAGTAAATCTGAAATAGGGAGATTGCTCCGGTACCCCAAATCGGTTATTGCGTAGCAGAGAACCTCCAGAATAGTCATTCCTGGATCATGCGCATTGTAATCAGTCCAGATTTTTCCAGATAGGCGCTGAATGTATGCTATCGCCTCTTTTCGCAAGAGTTCATAATCCATCACTGGATTTTGAGACTTTTCCTTCGATATGGTTGTCGGTGTGAGCATAGCTTAGGTTTCGTAGGCTTCGTCCATGTCTGAGTCCTCAGATGAGGCAATCGTTACAGCGGCTTTTATTTCATTATCAGGACATTCGCAATCCTCGCCTTCTAATACTTCCAACAGATGATCCCCGTAATTGCCAATGACACCGGCTGATCCCAAGATGGATATCCCCGTACTACCCTTTGCTTCTTCGACCCTTTTCTTGGAAATGAGATTCCCATCGACAGGATTTCGGATAATCTGATACAATTCAAAACAGGTCAAATAGTCGATATAAGACCGCTTTTCGATGAAGTGGAGCACTTGTGAACTGTGTACTTCACCTGCAAAATCAAATCCTTCAGGCAGCTGATAGGCCCATGGTGACAAAAAGGTTTTGATTTCATCTTCTAGTTTTTTGGTAAAAAAGCTTGCATCGATTCCAGGGCGGTATTTGATTTTAGTCTTGACCTGCAGCTCCTCGTAAATGGGATTTACCACATGAAGGAATACCCCCGGAGGATTGATTTTTTCAAGAAATTCCTTCACTGCTGCGATTAGGGCTACACTTGCTTTGGGTCTTAGCGGGTCGATCGCATTTTGATTCAGCACATTGGCTATAATGACAACGGTCACATGGCGAGGTGCCAATGCCCGGTATTTCTCCAGATTTCCATCGTAGAAGGTGTGATTGAGAACTTTCACTTGATAGATCTCAGGAAACTGCTCTAGCACCAAATGCTCATAATCCCATCGTGTAATGGCTCGTTGCTTGTGTCTTAACCTTTCTGAGATTCGCTGATAAAAATCTTCAGGTTGCTCTGGGACTTTCCCTCCAAAAGATCCAAATGGCTGAGATATTTTACTGATTTGGCTTTGTCCGGATACTAGCTTGGAGATGGAATCGGCAGGAAGTGCTTCAGCCAACCTGTCCGGATCGTTGTCTTGGTCTTCAAAAGTCACCCGAATCGCCTGGGCTAAAATCTGAGTGAAAAGGGGAATGGCATCACTATTATTCTCTACTGATGCTCGGATCCAGGTAAGTCCATCCGAATGGATCGTATGAGAGGAATTTGCTGCTTTCGGTGGAGTAAAGCCAATTATCCCGGTTTGGATCAGCCCTTTGGTTTCGTCCACGGTGATATCCAACTTGTCAAAAGAAATCCAGGTATTATCACTCAAGTAGCTCCAATTGACGGTGGGCACAGGCTTTTCAGGGTTGCCGCTTCCATCCAATACATGAATCAATAATTGGAATGACTGAGCTGGGAGATGATTTTTTAAACCGATAAAAAGTATCCCCTCGGCTTCATAATCGGGAAGTAGTTTCAAGCCTTTGGGATTGGAATCTAACTTTGCATCTCCAAACGCATCAATATGCAAAAAATCAGAATCAGAATCCCGATCCAATGAAAAACTATCTGTGGCCACATAATCCAGTTTAATGGATTTGATTTCGGGAGAATAAGGTTCTTTTGGGAGTGGAGTATTTCCAGTTGTATCCTTATTTAAGGCAATGATAGCTTTGGCCAAATCACTTGGATATTCCTTATGGCCAAAATCTATTCCTGCCAAACTCAGTCGAAGAAACCCCCTGCGAATACTTGGCCCCCATTCCGTAAATGAGGGCATATCGGGCTCAGCCTGTAATTTTTCCAGAAAAGTACTTTCAAATGAAAGGGCCTGATTAGTTTGAAGGGTTTGGTTATTGGTTTGCTTAAATAGCTTCAGTTGAGGGCCCGGTAGCCAAGCCTTATCATCGAGGATGGCAGTTTGGACCAAAAAGCTGTCATTTTTGCGGTCTTTATTGGTATAGGCAGAATAGTGATTACCCAAATTTGATGGGAGACCAAACCATTCAAAATGAAGTTTTAAGGACTCTAGTTTTTTAGCGAAAGCTTCTTTGCTACCAATGTAGAATGAAGAGCCTATCTGGGGCCGAAATCCAAAAGGAAAAATATTCTTGCCCACAGGAAGAATGGATTGATCATTTTGAAGAATGAGGTTTTCCACACCCTTGACCTCGGTTCGGATATCGACAGCAGTCACTTCGACTTCTTTCAGGACGCTGTAAGGGTAGCTTTGGATTGTGTCTGCCAGTTCGACTTTAAGGACAGGTTGCTTCGTCTTGAATTTTTGTAAAAGTACCTCCTCGGAATATGCGACTACCGCTGCCTGATCGGGATTGAGATGAATATTCAAAACCAATACAAGCTGCTCTTCCTTTTGTTGAATCCAGTGGGCTTTGGTCCTGAAGCTGTATTCTAGGTCTTCCAACTTGTCCTTTCCCATTCCTCTGACATCCTTCAATTGCTCTAGCTCCTCAAAACGGCCACCCAATGCAGTTCTTCTGGCAAGGATGTTTTTGGCGGTGACTTCTCCGATGTCATATCCTTTGAAGGGTCGATGTTTCCCAAATTCAGGGTTGTCAAAAATGGGTCCCATCTGTGGTTCAATCCCGGCAATATCCGACCATTTGGAAGCCTTATTGATAAAATCTAAAGCCTCCTGTTTTGCTTCCAATTCCGACTCCGGCAGGTACGGACTTGCTTCAATCCAATCTTCTTCACCACTCAACCAAAAGCGAAAAGAGGAATCAAGATGTAGCGAAAGAAGTTTGTCTAAGAGGCCTTCTTTCTTTTTGATGTGGAGGGAAAGCTTGATTTTCCGATGACCTTCTAGCAAGTGTAGCGTAGGGGATGCAATAGCAAATCCCAAAATGGCCATTTCTCTTTCAGAATCCGGGAAAAGTGCATCGGGTCGCCCAAATGACTGCCATCTTCCATCAGGTTCAGCTATTTCTCCACCTTTTCCGTCTGAAGAATTTGCGATACTGGATTTGTAAAATCTTGAATTCTCATCCCGATACAAGGCTTGAATAGCTGCTACCTCTGTTTTATTTAAGACTTGGTCAGTTGGATTTTTGAAGGTGACTTCTTTCCCCAAATCATCCTTTCCAGCCTTGAAACCAGTGTTTTTTGGCAAAAGGTATTCGTGAACATGCTTGGCTAGCTGCAAAATCAAATAGGCTTGGTCTGCCTCAGCTGGTTTTTCGCGAAGCTTTAAAACATCTCTGTAGAAAAAGTCCAAGTGCTTTTTGCTTAGGCTGTTCAGCTCTTTTTGAGCGAGAGAGAAGGCTTGAAGAAATGCCAAGAAAAGCGCAAAGTGAGGAGAGTTTCTTTCCTCTTCGCTGATCTTTTTTTCGAAAAATGGTTTCCAATCTCCATTGAATTCCACTGTTTCCTTATCCCCAACTTTCTTGGATTCAGCAAATCGGAGTTGCTCTGCTATGCCAATTGCGAAAGCCTTGAGCTCATCTATTTTCCTGGCATCTACAGCGACATAGCTGGGCAAGAGGCTTTCCAGCAGCCGGTTTCCCCGATTGGTTCCGCTTCCTGGAGCGACTAGGCTATGGCAATTGTCTTGACTCATAGTTCGGTGTCTGTGGCTTCAATACTCAAGTATGGATAGACTAGATTTTTTCGGTTGTTGGTGGCAATGATTCGATAGTTGATGAGCACTTCCACCTTGCCTTCCTCATAATTTGGACGCATATCGATCTCCTCCGCTTTTACCCTTGGTTCATGAAATAAAATGGCCCGCTTGATTCTGTTGATGATGATGGTAGCCGTGGTAACATTGAGAGCTTCGAAAAGCAGGTCTTCCATGTTGGCCCCATAATCCGGTCGCATGACTCTTTCCCCAACTGTGGTATTCAGTAGGATGATGAGACTTTGCCGAATGTCCTCTTCCTTTTCAGCCAAGACTACTTCAGCTGAGCCTTTGTCAAAGGATACCGGGAATCCCCAGCCTCTTCCCAAAAATGAATTATTGTCTTCCATATCATCCAATGATTACAGTGGGTTCGCCAATGACTGCGGATGCGCCACATCCACAGGTATCTCCAACTCGCAAGGCTGGCACGCCTCCGATCATTACTGTAGCACTTCCTATTGTAAATGGGCTAGATGTCGGCTGATGTCCAGAGGGTGGTAAAGCGCACACATGCATATCCCCCATTACTGCAGCCGGCATACCTCCGATAAGTACGGTTGCTTGTCCGGGCCCAACGATGGTTCCTCCGTGATTTGTAAGATCGGTGACTCTTGCTGCTGCTGGCATGGCTTAGTTGATTTGTACAATTGATCCTCGTATTTCTGTATTCCCTGAGGAAGTAAATGCTGCTGAAGCACCACCTTCAGCATTCAATCCTGCCGAGGCTTTCAATTCTATATTGGTGCCTTCCATTTTGATGTCTCCTGAGGCCTTAATCTGAATATCACTATTACTTTCTAGCTCTATTCCTTCACTGCTCATTTTAAATCGGTTGCTATTTTCATCCTCTATTAAAATGCTCCCATCTTCTTCACTGATGAAGATTTGATTGCCATTTGGCGTATCGATTTTGAGTGAAACTACCTCGTCATTAAAGAGAATTCGCATTCCAGATCGTGTGAAGATTCCCTTTTCGTGATTGTCATCTGAAGGCTCCAGAGGTGCTGCTTTGGCACTGCTGTAGAGTTTGCCAAGGACTACTGCATCCCGTGGGTCTTCGTTGATGAATCCGACGATTACTTCATCTTCGATTTCTGGATAGAAAAAGCTGCCCCTTCCATCTCCTGCGTCAATTTGGGCCAATCGTGCCCATATTCCTTCCTCTTCAGCTTTGATCATGGGGATGACGACTTTCACTCTGAATTCGCCTTCCGGATCGTCTTGTAGCATCGTCACTTTTCCAACCTGCAGTCCTTTGATAGCCGGCAAAAGCCCCGCCGCAGGCGCATCCTGAATATCATCGTAGGTGTAGGCAATGAGCTTTGGGTCCAGACCAATTCCCAGATGGGTAAACCATTTCTGATTTGGTGAAATCTCATGATACACGGAGGAGACAAAAGCTTTTCCATTAAATCGATCTCCGAATCCTTGTAGGGATACCAAATCACCCGGACGGATACTGTTATTTCCTAAAGTCTTCAGTCTGCCTTGGATTTTGGATAATCTGCTTCGGAAAAGGTTGGTGTCGGCCCAAGATTGAAGTTCCTCGTCTTTTTTGGGTCCGCCATGCTGTAGCTTGTTTTCGCTGAGCCCAATGACTGCTGCTAGGTCATCTGGACTGATGTTCCCATGGATATCCAAATTGGGGTTGGCAGATTCTTTTTCTTTCAGTTCTTGGAGGGATGCATCCCAACTCACGGCCCTACTCGAAGAATATTGCCTTCGGGCATCCATTTCGGCCTCGAAGCTGATCACATTCATTCCAAACTCCAGTTCAAGTACCGGTTCGCTACCAGTGTCAGGTTTGAAAACTTCTACCTCTCCTGCAGCTACGCAGACTATTTTCCCGGAAGATTCTGCTCTGGTAAGCATAAAATCCCAATCTGAGCAATAATACTGCACCATTTCAGCATGATTTGGCTGGGTGCTTTCCACATTTGCACTTAGGTCAGGATAGCTGCTAATTAAAGTTTCGATGATTTCCGAATCGGAGGAGTCAAAAAAGTAATTGTTCTTTCGTCCCACGGTCATTCGAATGACAGGATCTCGAAGCTCTAAAACGAGTTTGGAAGAGTCCTTGCTGATATCCAGACCATGCTTGATGATGATTCCTTCGAATATTTGTTCTTCATCGTTATTGTAGCCTGCTTTGATTTCGATTTTTCTCCCTGGCACAAATAAGTCCCCATCACTTAATTCGAATTCACCCGTCGCCACATCTCCATCAAAGAGAACCAAGCGGGCAGCGGGAACCTTGTTGATCGCATGGGTCACAGCAAGCATGGCAACTCCCACAGAAGCAGGGAGCTCCTGACCTTCCGATAGGATGGTGTGAGTAGCCAAATCTGGATTGGTACGAGCGCTTACGGGTATGATGGGCATAGTTTAATTCTTTTGAACTGGCGGAAAGGAAAGCTCCTGTCCTATTTCTAGTTTTCGAAAGTTTTTCAATTGATTGATTCGGGCTATTTCCAAGTAGTAATCTGGGTTGCCGTAGATCCGCTGGCACATGATGGGGAGGGTGTCTCCTGCTTTTACCACTCGGACATGGGTGAGATCCGGCGAGTTGCGGGCAGTCTCTGCGGCCTGTTCTTCTCTGGATATGGATTGCTTGAATTTGGCTGAAATCGTTGCCCGGATAGGAAGTCCTGCCGAATTGAAGAGTTTGTAATTGATCGTAGCGCTTTCCAACACTCCCCGAAACTGAAATGCTCCCCAGTTGATTTGTAGAAAGTTGGGTTTGTGCGTGTCAGATTGGATTTTCTGCGTGATGTCTAGGAATCGCTGAATGGCCCGGTCCACATGTTTATCCTCTTGGATAAGTTGGATCGCTGATACCTTGTCATTGCTGATCAAATCTGTATTTGGCTTGCTGTCCCCCAAATAATCCAGGTTGATGTCTCCGGGCGAATCATTTCCCGGTGGTGAGGCAGCTGTCGCATCAAATAAAAACTCGAAGGTGACCGATTCAGACTGGTTCGAACGAAATTGATTCTGGGCTCCATCTGCGAGTCCCTCTTCTGGCACCCATTTATTTTGAACCTCCTGACTGTAAGCAGTCGGATTGTACATGACGACATAAGTTTGCCTGGAAGAAGTGAAAAAGTCATCCGAAAATGCGGTGATTTTCAGTTTTTCCAGACCTCCTAGCGGTGAGAATATGTCTTTAAGTGCCATGAGATTAGCGTTCGTTTTTATTTTTGATCAGGTGGACTATTTCTTCCATTCCTTTTTCCAAAGCTTCCACTCGAGGAATCGGACGTTTGGTACCGGTAGGCTTTTCATCTGCCGTATCCACGGTGGTACGAATGATTAATTCTTTGACTTCAATGGGCATATCAAATCGGTAAAAGGTCTGTTGGGTCAATTCTTCGGTAGTACTGATAAGCAAATTCAATTGACTCGATCATCAGGGTGTTTTCCATCGCATTGAGTCCTTCAATGTTCCATTTGACCGGCCAGGCATTGATGAAATTCCAAGCTTGAAGTGGCAGGTGTTGCTCATTGAGTAGGATAACTGTAATGTCCTGTGCTTCGAATTGAAAAGCTTCCACAGAATCCTTAAACCACTTCATCAGTTGGGACCCGACTAGCATTCCTCTTTTCATGGTAAGGTTTGGGTAGGAAACTGGATTTGGCATTCGATGCTTGAAGCGGTTTTCTCCTCCTTCAGCATATTCCTCTACTCCGATTTCTACACTTAGGCCACCTACTTCCTGAAACCCAACATCTGGAATTCCTGGATATTTGAGTAGAAGACCCTCAAATCGAACCAAGAAATGAAAACCGGTAGGTGGGTAGAAAAGCGCCATGGATTAGGGAGTTTCGATGGAAAGCCCTTCGTGGCAAAGCTCGATCGTCTCGATGGCCACTTCATTCCCTGTGGAGTTGAGTGAAGGGCCTTCTACCTTACATGGCCAGGCTTCTTTTACCTTCCAAACCATTACGGGTTCATGTTCTTCATTGAGAAGGCTGATGGTGAGATCTCGTCGTTCGATATTGTTTTTCCGGACGGTGTTGAGCCATTGGAAAAACTCATTATCGGCACGAAAGACTCCTCTTTTGAGTGTGATATTACTGTATTGAGGAATGCCGGGCATTTTACTGACGTGGTATTCCAGAGAGCTTCCTTCTCGATAGTCTATAGACTGAAGCTCTACTGTTAAGCCAGATACTTCGGTGAAACCTATTCGGGTACCGCCCCACTCTACCTGAAAATGAAAGACGGAAACTGGATATGCTACTGCCATGGTATTGAGATTTTAATGGTTTATGATTCTTGAAGTTTGTGTGAGAATTTCAGGATGATGAATTCTGCAGGTCGTACTGCTGCCAATCCGATTTCTACATTCATCCTTCCCTCGAGAATATCTTGAGCTGTCATGGTGCTTCCGAGTCCTACACGGACAAAAAAGGCATCCTCCGGTTTGGCTCCGGCCAGTGCACCATCTCTCCAAAGCTTGGAAAGGAAGTTTTCGATCATGGTTTTCACCCGAAGCCATGTGTTAGCATCATTGGGTTCGAAGACCACAAATTCGGTTGCTTTTTTAACTGATTCTTCAATGAAAATGAAGAGTCGTCTTACTGGTATGTAGCGCCATTCATTATCATTTCCTGCTAAGGTTCGGGCTCCCCAGACTAAGGTTCCTTTTCCGGTGAAGCTGCGAATGACATTGATAGACTTTCCTGAAGCAGCATCTACGTTAAGAGATCCTTGTTGCTCGTTTGTCACTTTGATGGAGGGCCCAATGATGGATCGTACGCTGACATTGGCAGGGGCTTTCCACACGCCCCGTTGACTGTCCACTCTGGCATAAATACCGGCTATTGCTCCGCTTGGGGGAAGAGTCACATAGAGTTTTGCAATTTCGGCTAGAATAGCCCGGTGGAGGCTCGGATCATTGGTGGCGATCCAGTCGAGCGTCTGCCCATTTGCATCTGTTGGGGTAGACGGAGCAGGAGTTTCGGTTCCTTCATAGCTACTGCTTTGTGCGACTGTAATTGAGCTATTATCAAAACCATAATTCAAGGCTGATTTGAGCTTGGGGTAATATGCTGCTCCATATTTCAGATCTGAGATGCCGAATGAACCTCTGAAATTGTCCGCATCTGTAATGGGGCCTGCTCCTTCCTCTTTTACATCCATGATGACAAAGCGATCCTGAAGCTTTTCGCATTGAGCTAGAGCTTGCTCATATACCTGTCCTGCATTTGCCAGTGAGAGATCATCCGGAAAAAGAATGAGTGTTGGTTCATCTACTTTTTCCAAAGCCGCTAATCCTCCCAGTAGACTGGTGCTGTCTGTCGGATCTCCTACACTCGGCCCTGCGGTGAAGTCATTGACTGATATGATGTAACAGGGTCCACCTCCATTGTCAAAAAACATTCGAAGGCTATAGTACATCTTATAAACAGAGGCCGATGAAGTCAAAGCTGCTGAAATAGTTCGCTCAGTAAGTTTGGTAGGAGGGCCTCCATAAGTATCCGTGATCGTGATAGTAATTGCCTCCGGGTTGGCCTTGCCAAAGATGGACTCATATTCAAGCATAGAGGTGATTCGAGTAGGAACACCCCGTACATCTTCTCCGTTTTTTGTAGCCTTATCGGTATGACCAATGAAGGCAGGTATGGCTGTCTCTACTGCTGCCACTGATGCAGGGAGTGTAGAGATCTCTTCTATATAGACGCCTGGTGTGAAGTAATTTGCCATGGTTTTATTTTTAATGGTTAGATCAACTTTCTTGAAGTTTGTGAGAGAATTTCAGGATGATGAATTCTGCAGGTCTCACGGCTGCCATGCCGATTTCCACATTCATACGACCCTCCAGAATATCCAATGAGGTCATGGTCTGACCCAATCCTACCCGGACAAAAAATGCCTGTTCAGGTTTTGCCCCAGCCAGTGCTCCTTCCCGCCATAGGCCGGATAGGAAGTTTTCGATCATGGCTTTTACCCGCATCCAGGTATTTGCATCGTTGGGCTCAAAAACCACAAACTCAGTAGCTTTTTTGACTGACTCTTCTACAAAAATGTAGAGCCTTCTGACTGGAATGTATCGCCATTCATTGTCATTTCCGGCCAGTGTTCTAGCCCCCCAGACCAAGTTGCCTTTGCTTGGGAAAAGCCGAATCGCATTGATTGATTTTCCAGAGGTAGCATCCACATTGAGTGGCTCCTGATCTTGCGATGAGAGAAGCACAGATGGCTGAGATACGCCGCGCAGGCTCACATTTGCCGGTGCTTTCCATACGCCTCGTTGACCATCTACGCGAGCATATACTCCCGCCATTGCTGCAGAAGGATAAAGAGTCATTACCTTGGATTCAAGCTTCGCCTTGATGGCATTGTAGAGTGATTTTTCAGCCTGGGGGATTCGAAGAGTGCCTCCAGGGCTAATAGTAGCTCCTCCGTCTCCATTGTCTGTATAAGTCAGAGCCAAGCTTTCACCGGCGCTTCCTTCGGCAGTAGCTTCAATGATGATCGTAGCTCCTGACCTTCGGGCGGTGTAGTTGGGATTTGCAGCTGCTTGGATGGCTACCAGTAAGTTTTCTGCTGATCCTGCATTGGCTGAAGGTCCAGGCTCTTTGGTAAATTCTGCCCCTTCGGTAAAGGTATCTGTGTCAATAGTGAAGGAGTCCAGATCAAGGTTAGCGTTGTTGGTGATTTGGATAATGCCTACTGCTCGGTTGCTACCCGTTCCCAGCATTTCTAAGGGCATTTGGTGAAAAGGACCTTGTGCTGTACCACCACGATTGTCTGTCAAAATGAGCGTTTTCTCATTGAAGTTTCTGAATAAAAATGTTTTCAAACCCGGATAGTAAGCTGCTCCATATTTCAAGTCGGATGTGCCTACCTGATTTCTGAATGCCGTGGCATCTTCTAGAGGCGTATTGTTGGTCGTGTGAAGGACATCCATAATCGCAAAGCGGTCCTGAAGCTTTGCACATTGTGCCAAAAGCTGATCATGTAGTGTGGTACGGTTGACATCAGAAAGAACTGCCGCTTCGGGGACTACAAGAAGTGTTGGCTCGTCCTCCTCCTCTAGAGCAGCTAAACCTGCCAGTAAGGCTGCCGGATCAATTTCATTTCCACTGGGATTGGAAATGTGAGTGCCTACGGATACGATGTAGCATGGTCCTCCTCCATTTAGGAAGTAGAGATAGACATGGTAGGGTAATAAGTAATTTGAAAAATGACTTGGGTCGGTAATAGTATAGCCCGGTTCGGTGCTCGTCAGGCTGACCTCATACCTTTCATAAAAAGAGTCCCCAAATATTTCCTTAAACTCCAGATATGAAGTTATCCGGGTTGGTTTATTGTTTGCGATTATTTCTCCGTTTTTCTCCCGTTTGGCGGTGTAGCCGATAAAGGCAGGGATAGCAGTGGCTACCGGTACGACGGAGGCTGGAAGAGTAGAGATTTCCTGGATATAAACTCCAGGAGTTTTAAAGTCTGCCATGGTCTGTGATGCTAGATGTATACATAGATTTCGGATATGGGGTCTCCTCCGTCAGTCTTGACAGGGCTGTGCCGGAGAGGATTGGGTAAATGAGAAAATAAAACCCGATTGCCTGGATTTCTTCGGAGCTCAAGGTTGAGCTTGGGCCTTTCGAAATATGGAATGGGTACCTGCGATCTGAAAATGACCGTTTCGTGATCATTGATCCGGATATCTGGATGGGGAGTACTTCCCAACTGATCAAATTGATATTGTGAATAGGGAGAGCTTGGGGGATTTTCCCTGTCCTCGATGATCAGGGTAGATGAGCTCAAGTCTATTCGATTATTTTGGTTGACGATGTAGTATGTCCACTTTGAGGTCTTTCTGTTTAGTTGTAGGCGATAAAACTCCTGCAATCCATATAAATGATCCGGTGAGTTGCTGTATCGAATCTGTACCACACCAAGGCTATTTGATATTTTTGGATCTGTGGATAAAAAAAAGTCACGCGTCCAAAGCGTCGTGGTATCTAAGTCATTTCGGAGTCGAATTGTGTACACTCCTTCCTTTTTACCATTTAGATTGATTTCAAATCGGACCTTCCCATCTGGTTCAGCTTGAATAGTTCGGTCCACCGGAAATGCTTGGCCATTGAAATCCTGACCTGAGCTGATTTTGTTCCCATCCGAATCCAGGACTTGAAGAATGACTATACTGGGATTTGGATTTAGTACTAATTCTGAGCTGAATCTCATGGGACGTCTTCCATCCAATATTTCATGTTCTAGGGACTCTGGACTCGAGGAATCGGTGGAAGCTTGGGCAGGAAGATTTTGAAAATGTAAAAAGTCACCAGAAGAAAATTTTCTGGGTAGTTTATCAAAATCGCTGACAGTTTGGATAAAAGCCTGATCAGTACTCTGCAGCAAAAAAGTGAATGTTTTCGGTCGAGGAAGATCTATTTCAGGGCTTACTAGGTCATTTTTTGCTCGATATAAAACTAAGGTGCCATTGGGAGTGTCTCTAAAAAGAATTCGCCCACTTTTGAAAAGGTTCTGCGTTTCTTTGGTGGGAATTAGATTGAGGTTTCTTCCTTTCCCATTTGCGAAAAACTCGTGTCGTATAGAAAGCTCGAAAAGTCTCTTGTAGATGATATTCATGACTTGTGCTGGCTTTGTGTGAATATCTGCTCGATCGGCTCACCCTGCTCGAGGACTGCATTTTCCTGAATGCTGATGGTTTTGATTTTATACAGCACACTGGGCAGGTATTTTGCACCTACCACAGACCAGAAATTGTAAAGCTGCTCGAAGGAATAGCTGTACAATTCCACTACTATCTTTTGAAGATTGGGATGGAAACTCCCCAAACCGGGGCTGTTTTCAGGCGTAAAGACGTTTTTCGATTGGAAAAAAGAAATTGCATAGCTCAGCTGCTTTAGCCCTTCCACATAATCATCCGAGGAGTTGTTAGGGTTCTTATTTTGAAAATTAGCCGTGATTAGGACGTAGAGGTTGAGTCGGATTTCGGGGTTTCGCTTCTCGACTTTTCCCACTGCATTGACGAATCGGTTTTGCTGGTCTTTATTGACCCGCTCTTCTTCGATATTGATCAGGGAAATACCCAAAGATTGATCAGGAATGGCTATTCCAGCCTCGTTGGTTACTCCAGAGAGATAAATCCGGGTTGTCGTAGGATCGCCTACCTTTAGTTTGATAAAGGTGTTTAACTCATCCGTAAGAAATTCTAAAACAGAATGGATCATCGACTAAAAGTGAAAGAATGAAAGAATATAAAGATCCTCTTAAGGTATTGAAGTGGCTTGGGCTTTGATAGGAAAAAATAAGATTGAAATAACTAGAAAAATTCTCATCAAAATATTGTAAAATCCTGAAAATCAATTAAATATAAACCAAAAAGAGTTTAAAAATAATCTCTATCTTTTTAAGATCTAAATTGCTTTTTATTTAATTAAAGAATTAAAAAAATTTAAATATTGAATTTTATCTAGAAATTATTTAACAATATTTTTATAAAACCACTGATCATAAGGAAGTAATTCAAATCCATCTGGGCGCCACTTGTATTCTCCTATTCTTTGGTTGAGTTTTTCCCATAGCGAAGATTCCAGAAGCCTTTCTACCTCGGTGTGTTGATGTAGATCTGAGAGCAAATGAAAGGCAGAATTCAATCGAATGCTAGCCTTGTGGCTCCATCTAGAAAGGAGTTTTCGAAAGTTTTCCATTTTGTACTCAAGCCAGTCCATATCTTTCTGCTCAAACAAAATCATTAACTCCAGCATTTTTGATCCCAAATAATAATCCGGAACCGACTTGAGGCGGGATTGGCAATCATGAATTAACTTCAACGCTGGTTTGTACTTTTCTAAGGAGAAAAACGTCAAAGCTTTCCAATATTCCCAGTGTGGATTTTTCTGAAGTTCGGGTCCATTAAGTTTTTGATGAATTACCTGTAATGCCTCGTCCCATTTTTTTTGATGAAATAGTGAAAGGAAATAATATTGAAAAAATGTCGATGGAACTTCCTGGTTTTTGAGTTTCGATTGTAGGTATTCTTCGCAAAGGGATTGGGCTGGGAGAAAGTCCATTTTTTCGAAGAGCAATTGCAGCTTGGCATGAAGAAATTCACACAAGGCAGAGTAGTCATCCGGTTCGGAAAACTCTTCACTTTCTACTTGCTCCATCAATAGGCTCGCCTCCTCATAATCTCTTTTTTGAATCGAATTTTTGAGGCTGCTTACCAATCCCCATTGTTTCCGATTTGCATTCAGTTTTTGAATCATCTGTCTCAACCATCGATTGGAGCTATGCAATTTTCCATCAGCGTGTATTTCAGACTGGCTTACCAATACCTGCAAATGGCACTTGATGGCAAGCTCGAGCTCCGGAAGGTCTTTGGTACTGAGTACGTGGCCAGATCCATATTCTTGTCCAATGGAGAATACAGTCAGTGCCAAATCGTGAAAGCCGCCTTCAATGGCCAGTTCCAGGCTCTTTTGAAGGAGTTTTGATCCTTCGTCTCGAAGATTTCGGGCAAGCAGCAGTTGAGATTGTAAGATTAATTCAGAACACCTGATGCGCTGATGGGCTTTGGTATTGACTGCAGATGGCTTGATCAAAACAGAGATTTCCTTGATCTCTTCCTTCAGCCGCTTTTTAAGCTGCGGAAAAGCATTGCTTTGATGATTAGGATAAAGTCTCTTTGCAAAAAAGTCATCCTCTTCATGTGGATTTCTAATCAGTAATCTAAGAAGGTCGAGCTTTTTTGACCTGGCTGTATTTCTTGCAGAAGCTAAATGAAGTAATTGCTCCTTTTCCTGTGTAGAAAAAGCATTCAAAATATCGTTGAGACGATCCATTTGTGAATTGGGTTAAAAAGTAAGAACCAGTCTCAAATAACATTTTAAATCGCTGAAATACAAATGTTTGAACCCTTATTTCAAGATAAAGACATTCGTTTTTTCCATTTTATATTTTCGTTCAAGCTCCTTGAACTGACTCAGCAATTGACCAAAGTCACCATGTGGATCATAAACCACTTCAGGCATTTGCTTATTGATCATTCTAAAAAGCTGCACTTTTCTAGCGAAGGTTCGTTCCTTCTCCAAAAGCTCCTGGGATAAATAGTAATTTAGAAAGGGGCCTTTCATGGAATGTTCTTGGTATAAAGAAAGGTCACTGTCAAGCACTAGGACACTTTTTCCCGGCCATTGTGGATTTGGGGATTCTTTTAAGAAATATTCCGATTGTAGCGATCTGTTTTCTGCCCAAAACCACCAAGAACCCAAAGGCAGAAGAATGACCAAGCCCCAAAAGCCTATCTGTAGAGGTAATTTTTTCTTCACCTCCAAGAAAAAAGCAGTAATCAAATAACTTATTAATGGGAGAAAAACCATCATTTCCAAAGCTGCGTGATGCCTTGAAATGAAAATGGCTAAGCCAGCGAAGATTGCCCAGAAAAATAATATTTGCCGCTGTTTCTGCTGATTGATGGAGGCTCCTTTAGATAGTACTCCAAAAAAGTATCCTAAAAATCCCAAAACAAGTGGGAATGCAAAGAGAATTCCTAAGGTGGCGAAGGTATGAAACTGGTATGTTTCGGATGTGAAACTCAAAGGCCAAATTCTCAGAAAATCTTCCAGCCCATTCGACCAGAAATAATAAACCACGATAAGTAACAAAGGCGTGAAGTAGCCAATCAGCGATAGGATCAACTGCCTAAAGCTAAATCCGCTAATAGTCACTCCAACGATAATCAAAAAGGGAAGAAAAACGATATAAATGGGATGAAAGCCCGTAGCCAAACCCCCATAGATTCCAATTAATAAGGTCGCCTCACTGCTTTCTTTTTGGAGGATGGTCTGGGAGAATAGCTGTGATAGTGCAAATAGCACAAAGGTACTACCCAATAGTGCCGGACTTAGGCTCAGCATATCAAAGCTAATATGGAATAGGCTCAGCAAAACAATAGCCGGGATAAATGTATTTTCATCAAAGACGCGGTATCTGATGAGAGCGCTGTTCCAGTAGATCACTTGTATGAAAATCAAAATCCTACCGATGATTTGATAGGCTAGAGAGCTGCCTCCAAATATCCAATCTATCAGAAAGAAAAAGCCAGCCGACAAGGGACCTGTGTCATCTACTAAATCGCGATAGAAGAGCAATCCATCTCCCAATCGCTCACCGAGCAGCATCCAACTCATTTGAAGCTGAGTGAGCGGAAGGTCCGCAAACACCAAATAAAGAATAGTCCAGAGGAGTAGAAAAAAGACTACACCGATTATTCGGAATGGATCGTTTAATTTGAAAAATTGAAACAAGGCTGTAGAATTGGGGTTAGCTGGGTCGAAATTAAAGCTTGCCCAAGTATTTCGCTAAATTTGTACCATAAATACTTCAAATGGAAAGCAAAAGACAACAAAAACACGCAAAACTTCTGCAGAAGGAGTTGGGAGAAATATTTCAAAAAGAGGCTAAACACCTGGTAGGGAAGGCGATGGTGACGATTACGAGGGTTTTTGTCAGTCCTGACTTAAGTGTTGCAAAAGTTTACCTTAGTTTTTTGCTTGCAGACACGCAGTCTACTTATGAGCTCATTCAGGAGCACAAAAAAGAAATTAGACATCATTTGGGTAGAAGAATCGGCAAGTCTGTTCGAATTATTCCTGAGTTGGCATTTTTTCCGGATGAGTCAGCGGCTTATGCCCAGCATATGGATCAGGTGATCTCCGGATTGGAGATTCCCCCAGCGCCAGATGAGGAGGAAGATGAGTCAGATGAAGATTAATTCCTTGGATACTTGAACCTCAGCTATTTTATAGCGGCCCGGTATTTTCGCAGTAAAAAGAAGCGAAACTTTATCACGGTGCTTTCGACTATCTCCATGATTGGAGTGGCAGTTGGTACAATGGCATTGGTGATAGTCATGTCCGTATTCAATGGACTAGAAGACCTGATCCGGGGACTTTTTGCCAGCTTCGATGCGGAGTTGAAAGTGGAGGCTGTTGTCGGGAAAAGTTTCGAAGTGGATTCCTTATGGCTAGATGGGATCCAAAACGTAGATGGAGTAGCTGTACTTACCGAAGTGATCGAAGACAATGCGCTTTTGGACTACAATGGCAATCAATTAGTAGCTACCATCAAAGGAGTTTCGGATAATTTTTTGGAGCAGGACCGTTTTTCCAGAGGATATTTTTGGGGTGACACTACGCTCGGAAGTGATCTCAGACCAGGCGCCATCATGGGTCGTGGAGTTGGGTTTTTCTTGTCTGTAAATCTCAAGGATGTCAATGTCCCCTTGAAGGTCTTTTACCCAAAGGCCCCTCGAAGCGCGGCCACTCTCAATCCCAATCAACTCTATTCCTCCGCTTCGCTTGAGCCGGTTGCATTTTTCTCAGTCGAGCGTCAATTCGATGATGAGTATGTAATTGCCCCTTTGAAGTTCACCCGAGAGCTATTGAACTATGGAAACAAACGGACTTCTCTGGAAATCAAGATTTCGGATGGATATTCCATTGATGAGGTACAAGAAAATTTGAAGGCTCACCTGGGACCTGATTTTTCAGTAAAAAATACTGATGAGCAACATGCGGGCTTGCTACGCACAGTCAAGCTTGAAAAGCTATTTGTTTTTTTGACCCTGAGCTTTATTCTGGCCATTGCCTCCTTCAATATCTTCTTTTCCCTTAGTATGCTCGCAATTGAAAAGAAAAAAGACATTGCTATGCTAAAGGCTTTGGGAGCAAAGGATAAGCTAATTCGGGAAATATTTTTGAAGCAAGGCGCGATGATAGCCGTGGTAGGTGCCGCAATAGGCTTAGTCTTGGGATTTGCGATTGTTTGGCTACAAGAGAGTTTTGGATTGGTTTCTCTAGGCATTGCCTCTGCAGTCGTGGATGCATACCCGGTTCGAATGCTTTGGACTGACTTTGCTTGGATCACCGTGGTGGTCATTTTCATCACATTGGTCGCTTCATGGAGACCAGCCTGGATCGCAGCAAGAGTGAAGACGACGGACGAACTCTAGTCCTGACAGGCTTTTTTAATGACTTCTTGGGCGGCTTCCATTCCCCAATTGGCTGCAAGCTGTAGGTTTTCGCAGGCTTCTTGATTTCTTTTCATCCGAAGGAGCGTGATTCCTCGGTGATAGTAGGCCGTAGGAAGCGTGGGATCTATGCCTATCAATTGAATAAAGTCTGCCAGTGCCTCTTCCAACTTACTCTGTTGGTAGCGAGCTTGTCCCCTGGCAAGGATGATTTGCGTATTGGTTTCATCTAGAAAAAGCCCTTCGCTGTAGTACTTTTCGGCTTGAGCCCATTCTTGCTGCCTGGATGCAATCGTTCCTAGGTATAGATATAATTCAGCGTCTTGATTGTTTAAAGCAAGGGCCTCCCTAAGGTCTCTCTCTGCCAATTTCCAATTTCCTCTTTCTAAAAAATAATAGGCCCGTTTTTTCCAAACTTGGGGGTCACCAGGTTTGTTTTTTACGGCAATATTTAGCGGCTCGATCAATTCTTCTGGATTTTTCCCCCGAATCAAAGCAAGACGTTCTTGAGCAAGAAAATGATCCGGGTCTATTTCCAAAGCTGTGATTAAAGCAGATTCGGCCTCATTGCTCCGATCGAGTGAAAGCAAAGCCTGGCTTTTCTCAGTGAGATAGTCTGGTTCGGGTCGGATCTCAATCGCCTGGTCAAAATAATCATTGGCTTTTTCATAGTTTTCCATCCCCATCTGACAAAGCCCAAGGTGGTAAAAGACTTTTGCTGATAGATTTCCCTGGAGGGTGAAAATTCCCGATACGCCAGCTTGGGTGGAATTTTTTTCGAAAAAGATTTGATTGGTTTCTCCTTTGGGAAGATTCTGAAAGGTCAAAAAATCCTTTTCTGCAGCTTCAAACCTTTCCATTTGAAGAAATATTCTCCCACGACTGAAGTAGGCGGAGGCAAGTTGCGGGTTCAAATTGATGGCTTGATTGTAGTATTCGAGTGCGAATGGAGTGTTTTCTCCAGGAAAGGACTCATAGACCTGACCCATGTACCAGTGAGCAAGCGCATCTTGGGGATAGCTTTTCAGCCAGTTTTCCAGATGAAAAAAAGCCGCTTCCTGATCCTCACGATCCATGGCTTCCAAGGCAGCCTCAAAGTCATTTTTTGGGCTGTTTTGTCTGGCAAGGCCAAAACCACAGAGGGAAATGAATAAAAGGACAAGAAAGATTCGGGTCATTCAGGAATTACTTTTCCCAAATTTAAAATTTAAAAGCCCACGGTTCAAAAGTGCATAGACACTTCCTAGCAATCCGAGTGAACCGGTTAGGTACGCATAGGCCTCTGAGAAGAAATTCTGATCGAAAATACCGATCAATGCAAGACAGATCAATGCGAAACTGACCAGTGAAACCTGAATGCTCTGGGCATTACCTTGTTTTTTCTCAAAAATCCGGAAAGCTTCAAGTTCTGATTCTGAGGTTTGGTCCAAAATATATTTCCTAAAAACCGGACTGTAGAGTTGCCATTCCAACCAAGGGTTTTCTAGCCAAACCGGTTTTTTGACTTTTGTATCCTTTGGTTTTAGGACTCCTTTTTGTGCCAGCCCAATCATGACATCCTTTCGGGCGGGGCTAAAGAATCCCTCTTGAGCAAATGAATAACAGACTAAGCGCTCTAAAAATGAAAGTTCTGCCCACATATTGGTAAAAAATGCCTTCCTGCTTCGCATTTCTCTAAGTAGAATTTCTGGTTTTTCGAAGCCGGTTTCTGTCTCAAGGGTTTCATGGGGAATGGCTAAGAATTTAAATCGGAAATCTGAAAAAGCCTCCGAGAAACGCATGGACTGGTCATTGTCCTTGATTTTTGATAGCAACTCAGGCCAGGTTTTTCCAGAGCATATCCAAATGGACTTGCCTGGACCGTCTAGATTTTCGATGATTTCAATGGCTTTTGTAGGGTCAGTTAGACAGTGGAAATTTTGAAAAATATACATGTCATAGCTCGTGTCAACTTTAAACTGCCAATTGATCTCTTGCGTCAGGAAGTCAATCTTAGCCACAGTTTTAGTGCTATTGGAAAGCAATTGATCCATAATCTCATCAAAATGCCCAGAGTCAATACTGCATACAAAAAGTTTTGGCTGGCTGAGATCAAAATTATCCTCATGTACAGGTTCAAATGTGAAGAAAATGGTACGCTGCAAATAATAGATCAAAAAGCCAAAAAGGAATAGGAGTCCGATCACTCCAATCCAGCCAATTCCAAAGCTCAAGTTTTTCGAGGTCCCTTGCATGGCTGCCCGAAAGACCGTCTGATTTGGTGTGATAAAGTCGAGAATTTTTTGATCAAAAGGATCGGTTACCGTCATCATGATCGATCTTCGGGATTTTTCCAGACTTTCAAGTTGAAGGTTCTGCTCTTCTTTTTCAGAACTTTTGACGCTATTCCAGATTTTTGATTCGAAAATCTGCGTCTTGGACTGAATAAGATAGCCGGGAATAAATCCCACCAATAGAAACCAGGTCACGAGATAAACAGGGAGTACTTTGGAGGCAGGAATGATTTTGATTCTTCCCGGGATTTTTTTGACGAATCCATGCCACAAATAAGTCAGGACAAGAGCCGATAAACTCAATATGAGAATAGGAATCCAACTAATTAAGCCAGATAAAACCGATACTAAAATGATCATGAGGTTGACCCCTAAAGGTGCATAGGCAGTCTCATTGAGGTGGTATTTTTTCGAAGAGTTGCCTTTTGAGCTATTGGAATCTGTTGCTAGGTTGATAAATGAAATCCAAAGGGAGGAAATGATCAACAGGAGTAGTAATCGGATCGGATCGAGTGGTAAATAATAATAGATCGTAAGGACGATCGCCCCATAAATCAGGAAAGCGAAGGTCAGATATTTTAGCTTTCGAAGATTCTGCTGGGTCGGCTTAAGCCATTCGAACAGGAAGGTGTTAAATCCGAAATCAGTCAATAATTGTCGAGAAAGCCCCTGTGCGGCCATTGAAAGGAGAAGAATCAGAAAATACGCTGATAAAATCAAAACGGCCTCCAAGGATGAAAGAGAGGAAAACACATGGGTAAGGTTGTGATTGACTAGGAAGACCATCCAAACCGGTTGGTCAAATCCTGTATCCCGTATCCGTGAAAATACTCCTGTGTACTGATGACCGTTTAGATAGAAGGGCACCTCGAGAGTTTGGTTTTCACCCAAGTCTCTATTGTTTTCTAGAATAGATTCGATTTCCTGCCATTTGACCAGACTGACTCCTTCCTTAAGGTTGGAAATAGGGGAGATTATCTTCTGGCTTTTATATAAGATTCCTCCATCTTCTTTGATGAGGAGGAATCGGAAATTTTTACTGATATCTGCATCTGGTTGAAGCTTGAATGTTACAGCATGGATGTTTCCTTCATCTGTTTTCCTGCTAATTACTGACTCAAGCTGACCACTCCCCCTACTGTAATGAGAGTTGATGAAAACGGAACTATCGCCTTCTTTGAAATACGTGAAATATGCCCGGTCACTCAAGTCAATGGGTGAATTTGAGCCATCTCCAAAATTCAAATCCAGGCCCGGACCTTGAAAATACATTTGTTTGGCAAGGCCATCATCGGAGAATTCTATCAGTTCATTTACCTGTCCAAAAGTGTTTTTTTCACCTTGATCCTGAAAATCTCTCAAAATCGTATTAAAGCGACAAAGACTATCAGTGAACTGTTGGTCTAGGGTCAGGCGTATATTTTTAGTCTCTTGAAGTGGATCGGGTATATTTTTGAAAAAAGAAAAGGCAAATCCCAAAATCAAGGTTAAGCCCAAAAGAGATAAACCCACCTGAAGAATTTTGGATCTTGTCAGTGAGTCTCCAAGCCCCAAATTCAAAATGGCCAAAATGGGCACAGAAGAAATGAGTATAACCAAGAAGAAAAGTAAAATGCTCAGTAAGGAAAAGTTGATCCGAAGGCCTACCTTCATGAATTGGGCCTCGGGAACTGTTCCTACCGCGAAAAGCTGAAGGTTTTCCAGTGTCACCGGAGCGATATAGGCTCTGTTTTTGAATCCGGAAAAATTGATTACTTCGTGATAAACCCCTGATCTTACCACGCCTAGGCTATCTCGTGTCAGGGGGAAAGGCTCAAGTAGCTGAAGGCCTAATTGCTCCTCTGGATAGACTACTTCTCCTTGACTATTCAGTATAAAAAATTGCTGGAATACTTTATTGTTTTCCTGCTTTCTAAGGAGCTCCTCGATAGGAAAGATGACATCAATTATCACGGCATCTTTGATGGATTCTGAGCTGGCTTCAAACTTTCCTGTAAATCCATAACTCGTGAAATAATTCATTTTATCTGAGGGGATTTTCACCTTCAGATTCTTTCGCGAGAGTTCGTTTTGATCTAATGAAAGAGATGGGAGCGGAACTTGACTTTTACCTACCAAGCGGACACTTTCGATTTCAGGTTGAAAGACATTGGCAAGAAGGTCGACGAATTTTTGGGACTCCTTACTGATCGAATCTTCTGAAAAAACAGCGTAGGCCTCCCTGAAAATATACCCTTCCACTCGCTGATAATAATCAGGCAGGGCAGCCTGCATATCATTTTTGACTGCTTGAATACTTCTCAGGTTTTGCTCTTCCAGTTCGGTGATATTATTCGATGACTGGATATACAAGACAGTCCCGATGATGCCAATTACAGGCAAAAGAAAAAGCCAAACCTTTAGAATTTTTATACGCATGGTAAAAAAAATGGAAAAGGAATTTAATTATAATTATCTGAAAATCAACAAAAAAGGATTTTGACAAAGGGTTTTTACGGGAAGGTTTCAAAAAAAACAGGCTAAATTTGCCGGAAGGCACATTTATTGAAACACCCCTTGAACTCAAAAAATACGATAATGAACAAGCATATAGTATTTCTGGCGCTAACTGTGACACTACTTTCGGGTCAGCTTTGGGCCCAAGAAACCAATGAAAATGCACTTCAATCCGGCACAATCGATGAACAGTTTGACTATATCTACGGAGCTTCAAATAATTATCAAGAGTATAAGGTCGTCAGAAGGTCATTTTTGGATCGATTAAAATCAAATATGCTAGACTCCATCCAAACCATGCGAGGAGAGGTTTTGGAGCTCAAAAAAGACGTACAAACCCGGCAGGATTCTATTCGATCCATTCAAAACCTTCTTGCACAGACTGAGTCCGAAAAGCAGGAGGCTATAGCCGCCAAGGACAACTTCAACTTCCTAGGACTTGGAATTCAAAAAGGGGTCTACTCTACTTTTATGTGGGTTTTGGTAGGAGCATTAGCGGCAGCATTAGCCCTTTTCTCTTTTAAATATTTCAGAAGTTTTTCAAAGATCAAAAAGGCCGAAAAAGACCTCGCCGAACTACAGGAGGAATTTGAACAGCACCGCAAAAATACCTTGGAGCGGGAGCGCAAACTCAAGCGAGAACTAATTGATGCCCAAATGGGTAAATCCTGACTTGAAAAGTCTCCATGAAGGATTATGACTATGTGGTAATTGGACTCGGGGCTGTAGGATCCGCCGCCCTTTATTTTCTCTCGAAGAGGGGAAAGAGGATTCTTGGAATCGACCGCTTTGACCCTCCGCATAGCATGGGCTCCTCACATGGGGAAACCCGAATCACCCGACTGGCTGTGGGTGAAGGAAGAGAGTATGTCAAGTTTGCTCGTCGATCCCAAGAGATCTGGCAAGAAATCGAAAAAGAGGCAGGAATTGAGCTTTTCAAACAAGCAGGAGGACTTTTGATCGAGTCCGGCCAAGAAGCTTGGGTGAAATACGGAGGCTCTAGCTTTTTTGATCAAACCAAACAAATCGCTGAAAATGAATCTATTCCACATTCGATTTTGGGTCAGAAGAGATTGAATGAAGAATTTCCTCAGTTCAATTTTCCGGAAAAGGTAAGAGGGTACTTTGAGCCAAGTGCAGGATTTGTCTTTCCTGAGAAAACCATACAAGCACAATTGGATCTTTCCGTAAAGAATGGTGCTAAGGTCCGAGTTCATCAGCCGGTGTTGGGTATTCAGCAAAAAGCGGGATTCGTTGAAATCCAACTTCGAGAAGAAACCCTTCGTGCCAAAAAAGTAATCCTATCAGCCGGCGGCTGGGTAAAGGACTTTGTCGATCCTAGCTTTCAGAAGAAGTTTAAAATCTGTAGACAAGTACTTCACTGGGTGAAGATGAAGGAAGATAGTCCTTTGAAATCCTTGAACTCTGTATTTATGTGGGGATATGGTCCAAAGCCCACAGATTTCTTGTATGGTTTTCCAAGCCAAGATCAGGAAACGGTGAAGATAGCCTCTGAGCAATTTTTGGAAACTGAGCATCCTGAGCAGATCGATCGCTCTTTGAGCAAGCTGGAGCAAGAAAGGTTTTGGAAAGAGAAATTGGAAGGAAAGTTTGTGGGACTTTTACCTGAAATCGTGCGAAGTGAGGTTTGTTTCTACACCGTTACCGAAGACGCCCGATTTATTTTGCAGCCACATCCACAGATGGATCGGGTTTCCTTAGTTTCTGCTTGCTCAGGTCACGGGTTCAAACATGCAAGTGCTCTTGGGGAAATGCTAGCTGCGCAAGTTTTGGCCGAATAACCCTTTCCTCAAATTTCCATGTTTTGGAAGCTTCTTTTCAATCAAAAGGCTATTTTTGCACCAATATTAATTCAGAATGGCTAAAAAAAGGGGAGCGGCGTTAGAAGATCACGAGAAGCGTAAGTTAAGCAAACAAAATTTTCAAAAACTAGGCGGAATATTCCGTTTCATGGTTCCATACAAAGGAAGGTTTATCCTTGGTTTGGTGTTTTTGCTTTTATCTTCGCTTACCCTGCTGACCTTCCCCTTTGTTGCAGGCAAACTGATTGATACAGCTCAGGGCAGTGACTGGATCATTCAGGACATTGATTCCATTGCTTTTTTACTGTTGGGCATTCTAGCAATCCAAAGTGTCTTTTCCTTTTTCCGAGTTTGGTTGTTTGCCCAAGTATCTGAGCGCTCCATGCGGGATATACGGCTGGAACTTTACAGCCGGATGTTGAAATTACCCATGACTTTTTTCGACAAGCGAAGAACAGGGGAGTTGATTTCAAGAATCACTTCGGACGTCAGTTTGCTTCAAGACACCTTTTCAGTAACCTTAGCGGAGCTTTTTAGACAGGTAGTTACTCTTCTGGCAGGTATAGCCTTTCTTTTCTTTACCACACCGAAGCTTACCTTCTTCATGCTGGGATCCTTCCCGGTTTTGGTTTTGCTGGCAATGGTTTTCGGTAGGTTTATTCGCTCTCTGAGTAAGAAAACACAAGATGAACTCGCCTCAGCCAATGTCATCGTGGAGGAGACTTTACAGTCGATTTCAACTGTAAAGTCTTTTGTGGGTGAAGCCTATGAGTCTTTACGCTACTCCAATAAGTTGGGAGATGTGGTTCAAGTGGCGTTGCGTACAGCCAAGTTCAGAGGAGCCTTTATTTCATTTATCATTTTCGCGCTTTTCGGAGGTATCGTAGCAGTAATGTGGTACGGAGCAAGCTTGGTGGCAAGTGGGGAGATGAGTGTGGGTGAATTGGTTTCATTTGTTCTTTATACCACTTTTATCGGGGGGTCGATTGCCGGCTTGGGAGATATTTATAGTCAGGTCCAAAAAGCAATCGGGAGTTCTGAAAGAGTCTTGGAAATACTGGAAGAGTCAGAAGAAAAAAGCGGAAAAAGCAGTGCTCAGGAGGAAATTCGGGAAATCGAGCTATCCAACGTCGAGTTTCGATATCCAACCCGCCCTGAAATGGCTGTTTTGAAGTCACTTTCCATGCGAATTAATACGGGAGACAAAGTGGCATTAGTCGGTCATTCCGGAGCAGGAAAATCGACCATCATCCAACTTTTACTGAGGTTTTATGAGGTAGAGAAGGGATCCATCTCCATCAATGGAAAGTCTATCAATGACTGGAATTTGGACGAGCTCAGAAGGCATATCGGCATGGTTCCGCAGGAGGTTTTGCTTTTTGGAGGAAGTATCCGCGAAAATATCGCTTATGCACGTCCGGAGGCTACTGAGGAAGAAATCATTGATGCTGCCAAAAAAGCCAATGCATGGCAGTTTATCTCTCAGTTTCCAGAAGGACTGGATACATTGGTTGGAGAGCGGGGAGTAAAGCTTTCCGGTGGTCAGCGTCAGCGTGTAGCCATTGCTAGAGCTATTTTGAAAGATCCTAGCCTCTTGATTCTCGATGAGGCAACTTCTTCATTGGATGCCGAATCAGAAGCCCTTGTTCAGGAAGCCCTAGACGAACTGATGAAAGGAAGGACAACGATCATCATCGCTCATAGATTAGCGACGATTCGAAAAGTCGACCGAATCTACGTCCTGAGCGAAGGAAGAATAGTAGAGGAGGGAAGCCATCTGGAACTTGCTGATCGAGAGGATGGATTTTATTCCAACTTGGTTCGTTTACAGTTTGCAGAAAATTAATTATCCCAGATTGTTTTTTTCTATCAAATGAATCGAACAATCCCACAGTCCTTCTGTGTTTTCTCATTAAAATTTATTCATGAACAATCACCTGGATCAATTGATCTCGTCGGTAAGCAATGACCGACAAGAATTACTACATCACCCAATTTATCAAAACTTAAATACCCTAGAAGATTTCCGTGTTTTCATGGAATACCATGTCTTTGCGGTTTGGGATTTTATGAGTTTGCTCAAAGCTCTTCAGCATAGACTGACCGGTATGAGTCTTCCTTGGATACCGGCAGGAGATCCTCTCGTGGTCAGATTGATCAATGACATTGTACTTGCCGAAGAAAGTGATGAAGATGGAAAAGGAGGCTTTTGTAGCCACTTTGAACTTTATTTAAGAGCTATGCAAGAAGCCGGTGCTTCTACCAAGTCTATCAATAGTCTTGTAAAGTCCGTTTCCGCGGGAATGAATCTTGACGATGCGATGAATGTCGCCCAATTACCAGAATTCGTTCAGAAGTTCCTTCGGGTAAATTATCAAACAGCCTTATTCGGTTCTGCACACGAAATTGCCTCAAGTTTTACCTTGGGAAGAGAAGATCTGATCCCTGATTTATTTAGAAAATTGGTGGACGAGCTTGTCAAAGATCAACCTGAGGAATTAAAAACGCTTGGTTTCTATTTCGACAGACACATTCATCTGGACGAAGAAGAACACGGTCCTTTGGCTTGGAGAATGGTCTCTCTTCTTCTTGAGACAGACGTTCACCTTGAAGGCGCCAAGGTTTCTGCCAAAGAAGCTTTGTCTGCCAGAAAAATTCTTTGGGACGGAATCAATCAAGAAATTTTGACTCGAAAAGCGACCTTGGTTCACTAAAGTAAATTGTGTGCAGTGATTGACTTGGTCAATCCTGCCACTTTTTCTTTTAGAATTTCCGAACTAGGGAAAAGTCTCTGCAATTCTTTCTCATCGAGTAGCCTGATCTCAGCGATATAATCCGAGGCTTCCTTGCTTGACCATTTTCTAAAACGGCTGAGTGGTGTCTTCGTGAGCGTGTAAAAAAGTAGCTTTTCGGGCCAATATTGGGCATAAGGCAAGGCATAATGCGCTTCGATCGGAAAGTATCGGTTTGGCGTCTGTACGAAATGCTTTTTCCCCACTCGCTCAATTTCTCCCGCCATTTTCTGCTGGTTTTCCCAAGTAAACAGATGCTCGATTACGGAATTTGAAAAGATGAGATCAAATTCATTTTCCTGATACTCTGAAAGGTTAGTTGCATCACCTGTGGTACTCTTGATAGCAGGATGAGAACTCTCTTCGAGATGGAGGTTGAGCAATGTGATTTCGACCTTTGGATGATCGAGTAGTGAGCTGCCTTTCCAAAAATAATCTGTACCTCCGACGTCAAGAATTTTAACCTGCTGATTTACATCGAATTGATTGTAAAAAAGCTGTTCAAATTGCTGTAAACGTTTTTTTCGAAAATACGCCCCAAGAGAATTGGGATCGTCGGAAGAAGCGAACAGCTTAGAAATTGAGAACATTTAGACTAAAAATCGTTTTGCATTTGAAATTACTCGCAAAAGTAAGCATGCTTGACGATTCTTTTCTTAATTTTGGTTTTGAAATCGTGTTTCGGCCAAAAAATGTAGTCTAGCGCGGTTTTTGCAAAAGTGTAATTGTTTGATCAGATTTTTATGAAGCGCAGATTTGACCGGTGTTTTCCTTGGCTTTTCACAGCCTCTGATTTTATTGCTTCCCTTGTTTCGCTTTTACTGACCAATTTCTTTCTTCAGAAATTTGGAATCTTTGCCAAGGTTGAACTTGACGCCTTTTTGCCGCTTTCCGTGCTTTGGTTGTTGATTTCCCTTCTTCGAAAAGACTATAAAATCGGGCGTACTGATGAGTACGGGGACACGCTGAAGCATCTCTTAGGCACGGTCTTTTGGTTTGTCGGTGCTACGGCTATTCTTTGGATTCCGTTCAATACGCCTGAATTGCAGGTTTTGCCAGTCCTTACTTTGGGAGTAGGCATGCTGGTATTGATGGGAAGTTATCGGGTGTCTGTTCATATGATGCTCCGGTCCTACAGATCTAAGGGGAAGAATTATCGAAATGCGGTCATAGTCGGAAAAGGAGGAACAAGTCCCCGGCTAGCTGATGTATTTCGGATTCGAAAGGATTTCGGAATCAATTTTCTCGGTTATTATGATAATCTCTCCGATTGTGCACAGACCCGTGGAGGGATTCAACAGTTTTTCGAACACGCCCCAGAATTAGACCTTGATCTGATCTATATCCACGAGCAATTAGAGCCAGGATTGGTCCGAAAAATCATTGACTTCGCAGATGAAAATTACATCAAAGTCAAGATGATTCCCGGCGGATCCCTTCAATTGGAGAAGAATCTATCATTTTCAAGGTATGGCGATTTCTTTGTCATCAATGTCAATGAAATTCCTTTGGACAATGCCTTCAATAGCTTTGCAAAAAGAGCTTTTGATATTGTATTTGCCAGTTTGGTTATTGTATTTATCCTTTCCTGGTTGATCCCTCTAGTCGGGTTTTTAATCAAACTGGAATCAAGAGGTCCTATATTTTTTATCCAAAAACGAAATGGAGTCAACAATCAAGTGTTCAGCTGCCTGAAGTTTCGGTCTATGACTCCTAACGATTATGCAGATATTGTGCAGGCAAAAAAAGGAGATCCTCGGGTCACAAGAATTGGGTCCTTTTTGCGCACGACCTCTTTGGATGAAATGCCACAGTTTATCAATGTGCTGCTAGGGGATATGTCAATTGTAGGTCCTCGACCTCATACGATTCCTATGAATCAGACATTTCAAAAGCAAATTGAGCGGTATAATTCCCGACACAAGATCAAGCCGGGAATCACAGGTTTGGCTCAAGTGAGAGGTTTTAGAGGGGAAATTGAAAACCCACATCAGATTCGCTCACGGGTACGATTAGACTCTTTTTATATCAATAATTGGTCATTTTTGCTGGATATGGGTATCATGGTGAAGACAGTTCACGAACTGCTTTTCAACCGGGAGAATGCCTATTGATCGATGAATCGCTGTCATTTTTGTAATAGCGAATCGCTTCGGGATTTTCAGGCAGAAGAGAAAATGCTCGGTCTGGGAGAGCAGTTTACTTACCAAGAGTGTCAGGATTGTCAATCCCTTCAAATCAAATCTGTGCCGTCTGATATTTCTGCTTTTTATAAGTCAGACACCTATTATTCCTTTTCTTCTTTAGTCACTTCAAGTTCGCTAAAAAATTTCCTGAAAAAGGTAAGAATGTGGCTCTTTTTGAAAACAGGAGCCTCGGCATTCAGCCCTTCCTATGGATATTGGCTTAGGGAGTTAAATCCTGCCTATTCGGATCGAATAGTTGATATCGGTTGTGGTAGTGGACAGCTTCTCTATGAGTTGTGGGCATCTGGCTTTGAAAATTTGACTGGAGTGGATCCTTTTTTAGATAGTTCAAAGGATTTGGAACCAGGACTGTCATTGATCAAGGGTGGACTGGAGGACCTTCCGGGGGAATTTGACATTATGCTTATGCATCATGCTTTTGAGCACATGGCAGAGCCAAAGAAAACTTTGGAGACTTGTCGCCAAAAGCTTAAAAAAGATGGAAGACTGCTAATCCGTACTCCTTTGGCAGGAAGTAGCGCTTGGGAAGAATTTGGAGATAATTGGGTTCAGCTTGATGCTCCAAGGCACTTGAATATTCCTAGTTTGGAGGGGTTTAAAAAGCTAGTAAATGACCAAGGTCTTAAGCTCGAAAAGATTCTTTTCGACTCTACAGCCTTCCAATTTTGGGGATCCATTTTGTATCAGCGAGGAATTAAGCTTGCAGGGATCAATTGCGAAGCCCATTTTTCGTCAAATGAATTAAGAGAATTTCAAAAAAAAGCCCTCCGGTACAATCAGGAGGGCAAAGGGGATCAGGTTTGTTTTTATCTGCGCCGAGCAGATTAAATTCGGAAGAGGGCATCGAAAAAGCCCATCGTTTCACCTTTCTTTTTGAAAATTATCATTGGAAGCGAATTATTGACTTCGATGAGTTTCTCGGCTGTACTTCCCAATAGAATTGCTGCGGATTTGGTCCGTCCGCGAGAGCCCAGGATAATCATATCCACGTCCATTTTATGAGCTTCTTCCAGCAATTGTTTACCGGAGCTTTCGCCGCTATCTAAGATAAACTCACATTTCAATTCCGGATGATCGTGTTTGGATACGAATTTTTTGAAGTCCTTTTCGGCATTGAGTCGCATGATTTCAGAGAATTCCTCGAAGGATTTACCAGTCTTGGAGTAGCCTGCTGGGACATGGAAAATATGAACTGGAATCAATTCAGCTTTTAATTCATCAGCTATTCGCTCCCCAAATTCATAAATCATGTGATTGTGCTTGGAAAAGTCCGTGGGTACCATAATACGCTTAGGAATACCAGGAGGGCGCTTTTCCTGAAGCAACATGATGGAGCAGGGGGCTTTTTTTGCAACTCCGTTAGCAAGTGCACCACTACCTACTAGGCTTTCTTTCCTTCCCATCACAATGAGGTCCACATCTTTGATTTTGGCCCATCGGAGGAAGGTCTCTAAAGGATGGCTTCCTTCCTCGGCAAAAATTTCGATCTCGATATTTTCAGGAAATTTCTGCCGTTTGATTTTCTCCTCCATGATTGCCTCGATAGATTCGTCTCCTGGGGCCAAGAGATCTGGATATTGGCTTAGAATGTCATCTGGGATGGCCAAGTTTTTTGCCACATGCACAAAATAGCATTTTTCAACTCCTAAAAACTTCAAGAATATGTTGGTCTTTTGGATCAGGATTTCATCCATTTCGGTCAAGTCCAAACCGATCATGATTTTTGGAAAAATCTTCATGTGTCTGCGTTTTGATTAAAGGCTTTTTCCCTAATTCGATCTTTCACTCTTACGGAGAGCTTCTCATCAGGGTATTTGATAGCGCTTGTTGGTTTCAAAGGCTTAATTTAAGAGATTGATTGAGTTAATTAAACTGTTTTTGTGAAATTGAGCTTTTCAAAGGTTGATCGGGTAATTTAATGGCTGACTTACAAAAATATTTTTTAGCAATACTTCCTCCTAAAGAATTTAGGGAGCAAGTTCACGATTTGAAACTTTCGCTCAAGGAAGAGTTTGGGGTAAAATATACCCTGAAGTCTCCGGCCCACATCACCTTGAAAATGCCCTTTATGTACAACGCAAACAAGGAGGATCGTTTGGTGGAAGTACTAAAAAATTTCAACCAAGGATTTTCTCCTTTCCCCCTGAGCATTCGAGGTGTGGATCAATTTCGGAGGCGTGTTTTGTTTTTGAGTGTGGCGAAACAACCCAAGCTGTTTGAACTGCAGGATGGCCTGAGAAATTTTGGTAAAAGACATTTAAAATTGAATCTAGAGTTGAGCGATACCAATTACCATCCTCATTTAACGGTTGCCTTTCAGGATATCAAGAAGGAGCAGTTTGAGTCTATTAGGTTAAGAGTAGAAAATGCGGGTTTAGAAGTAGATTTTAAAGTTGGAAGTTACTATTTGTTAAAGCGAAAAAATGGACTTTGGGAACCCCAAAAGGAGATATTTTTAGCAGAAACTTGACCTTTTGCCCATTTTTTAATCCATTCGAATAAATTTTTAACAAAAATTTAATTTTGACAGGTGCTTAAAAAGCTTTTTAAAATTCCGAGAATATGATTTTCAAAAACGAACATCATCAGAATAATATTTTAAAAATATGATTATGGGTTTAATATTCGGAATAATATTTCCATCAAATCAATTTTTGCAGAACAAAAAATTAATTGAATTATTCCAAGTTTAAAAATAAACTAGACTATTTTTTATCGTTTTCAGAATTTATTATCGAGAATTTGAAAATAATATTAAAAATTCGTGGTTTTTGAATTCCGGACAGTGTTCGGACACCAGTAAATCCAAATATTATTTCTAAAATTTGATATTTTCAGTATGATAGTATGATTTTTACCTTTTTTTTGAGCATCTACCAAATTTGCTCTTTCACAAATTAGTATCGTCTTTTATCTCCACGAAAATTAAATCATTTTATTAAAACTAAACCTATGAAGAAAATTTTACTGGGTTTTGTTTTTGTATTGCTGGCATCCGTGTCGGTAATGGCGCAAAACAAAACCATCACAGGTAGAGTGACATCACCGGGTGAACCTGAGGGTTTGATCGGGGTGAATGTCCTAGTGAAGGGTACGACCATTGGTGTCGTAACGGATTTGGATGGAAGGTATACCCTTTTGGCTCCAGAAAGTGCCACTACATTGGTGTTTAGCTACATAGGCTATCGCAGTGTGGAAGAGCAAATTGGCAATCGTTCTGAGATCAATGTAGTGATGGAAGAAGATTCCCAGAATCTGGAAGAAGTAATCATTACCGCCTATGGTGGTACCGTGGACAAAGGAAACTTTACCGGTTCTGCTGTAGCATTGAAAGGAGATCAAATCGCAAACAGACCGATCAATAACGTAGTAAACGCGATTGAAGGTCAGGCTCCTGGTGTAATCACTACTTCTGCTTCCGGTCAGCCAGGTTCTACTCCAGCTGTTCGTATTCGTGGTATTGGTTCTGTAAACTCTTCTTCTTCTCCACTTTATGTGGTGGATGGGGTTCCATATGATGGAGCACTTTCCAATTTGAACCCAGAAGATATCGAGGACATGACCATTTTGAAGGATGCTTCTTCAGCAGCTCTTTACGGTTCTCGTGCCGCTAACGGTGTGATCATGATTACCACTAAGACTGGTAAGAAAAACAAGCCGACTTTCAATTTGAGATTGCAGCAAGGTATCTCAAGCCGTGCACTTCCTGAGTATGATCGCGTAAATGCAGATCAGTACTACCCGCTAGTGTGGGAATCTCTCAGAAACTCACAGCTTGGAAATGGTGCCAGCGGTGCTGATGCAGCTGCTTTTGCTTCTAACAACCTGATTGACATTCTTGGTTACAACATCTACAATGTGCCAAATGATCAGATCGTGGGTGCAGACGGTACGTTGAACCCTAATGCAAGAAACAACTTCCAGGGTCTTAACTGGTTCGACGAGTTGGAGCGAATGGGTGATCGTAAGGAATACAACATGACTTACTCAGGTGGGTCTGAGAAGACTGATTTCTACACCTCTTTCAACTATTTGAATGAGAAAGGATTTATCATCCAGTCTGATATCGAGCGATTCACTGGTCGATTGAATGTAAATACCCAAGCTACTGACTGGTTGAAGACAGGTATCAACCTTTCTGCTACTTTGAGTGAAGGAAACAATGCAAGAGATGGTGGTAGCAATAGCTTTGTGAACCCATTCTTTACTGCAAGATCCATGGGTCCAATCTATCCGGTATTTGCTCAGAATATGCAAACTGGTGGATTCATCCTTGATGAATTTGGAAATAGAATCTATGATCTAGGTGACTTGGAAGAGCTTGGTTTGCCTCGTAGAGGTGCAGGCGCATATCCAGGTCGTCACGTGGTTCAGGAGACTTTGCTAAACGTAGATAGATTTGATCGTGATGTGATCTCTTCTCGTGCATATGTTGAGGCTAAGTTTTTGAAGAACTTCACTTTCAGAACCAATATTGCCACTGATATCACTTCACTTCTTGACATCGGATACGACAACACGATTGTGGGTGATGGTGCTCCAGCAGGACGTACCCGTAGAGAGAATGTGCGAATCAACTCTTTGACTTTCAACCAGCTCTTGACGTATACCAATACGTTCAAAGAAAAGCACTTCGTAGAGGTTTTGGCAGGTCATGAGAACTATGATTATCAAGTAAATCGTCAATTTATTTCCAAGCAAGATCAAATCTTGGCTGGTAATATTGAGCCAGACAACTTTGTAACGATCAACTCTGCTACAGGACGTCTAGACCGTGACAGAATTGAGTCTTACCTTTCTCGCTTGAACTATGTGTATGACGACAAATACTCTTTCTCTGCATCTTGGAGAACGGATGGTTCTTCTCGATTCTTCGAGGACGTTAGATGGGGAACATTTTTCTCAGTTGGTGCTGCTTGGTCTATCGATCAGGAAGACTTCTTTAACTCAAATTACTTCCAGTTATTGAAGTTTAGAGCTTCTTACGGTGAAGTAGGTAACAACGCAGTGGGTGGTTTCTATCCTTGGCAGGCACTATATGATCTTGGATTCAACAATGCTAACGAGCCAGGTATCTTACAAGCTTCACTTTCTGCACTTGACTTGCAGTGGGAATCAAACAATACCCTTGACTTCGGTTTGGACTTTGCTTTTGCAAACAGATTCTCAGGTACCATCGAATACTTCAACAGAGAGTCTAGTAACCTTCTTTTCGAAGTTCCACTTTCTTTGACTACAGGTTTGAATAGCCGATTCCAAAACATCGGTACTATGTCTAACAGAGGTATTGAATTTAATATCGGTGGTGACTTGGTACGTTCTGGTGATTTCCGTTGGAATGCAAACGTAAACGTATCTACCTTCGAGAATGAGTTCAAAGAGCTTCCATTCGATGAGCAAATCGTAGGTACTAAAAAATATGTAGTAGGTCGTTCTATCTATGACTTCTGGTTGAGAGACTGGTATGGAGTAGATGCTGAGACCGGTGAAGGTCTTTACAGAGCAGAAGAGTATGCAGAAGATGATCCTCGTGATCGTATTGTGAATGGTGATACACTTACTACCAATTTCCAGAATGCACGTTTCCACTTCGCTGGTAATGCAATCCCTGACTTCTTTGGTGGTTTGACCAACACTTTCACGTACAAAGGATTCTCCTTGAATATCTTGATGAGCTTTGCAGTGGGTGGTGATATCTACGATGGTATCTACGCTGGCTTGATGTCTGCCGATCCTGATGGTGGCGCACTTCACGTGGATATTCTAAACAGATGGCAGCAGCCAGGAGATGTAACCGACGTTCCTAAAATGGACGTAACGGGTGCAGCTCAAACCAACGTGGCATCTGACAGATGGTTAACGGATGCTTCTTATCTGAACCTACGATCTGTCAACTTGTCCTACACTTTCCCGCGTACCCTGTTGGAGCGTTGGAAAATGAGAGGAGCTACAGTTTATGTAGCAGGTGAAAACTTGGGATGGCTTTCTGGACGTTCCGGTATGTATGTATCCGGTACATTCAGCGGTACGACTTCCAATACCTTTACCCCAGCTAGAACATTCACGCTTGGTGTTAACTTACAACTGTAATTTACCAAAACAATGAAGAAATTAATTAGTAAAATATTCTTACTCGGAGCAATCCTAAGTTTTGGTTGCGCTGAGGACTACTTGGACACCCTCCCTACGGATGCGGTATCCGAAAATGCTGTCTTTACGACTACAAAAAATGCTTTTACAGCTCTAAACGGTATCCATAGATCCATGTTTATCCGCTATGATTCTCAGGGTCAGCCTGGTGAAGGTGGTGTGATGATCATGAGAGAAGCGCTTGCTGAGGATTATGTATTGACTGGAATTGCAAATGGTTGGTTTATCTCTATGTCTAGATGGCTAAACCATATCAATGAAAACAGTGGTGATGTTCGTTTTGTCTGGAGATTCTACTACAAAATCATTGGTAATGCGAATATGATCATCGCTAATATTGATGAGGCCGAAGGTCCTCAGGCTGAAAAAGATGAGATCAAAGGTCAAGCTTTGGCCTACAGAGCTTGGGCTCACTTCAACTTGGTTCAGCTTTTTGCTGAGCGCTATCAAGCAGGTGGTGGTAATAGCCAACTAGGTGTTCCAATCGTATTGGAGCCAATCACCGAAGGTGGTGCTCGTAATACAGTAGAGGAAGTTTATACTCAAATCAATGCTGACATCGATGCTGCTATCGCTCTTTTGGATGAAGGTAGAAACGCAAAGTCTCACATCAACATCAACGTGGCTCGTGGTATCAAGGCTCGTATTGCTTTGACTCAAGGTAACTATGCAGTAGCTGCTCAGCAGGCTAGCCAGGCTCGAGAAGGATACGAATTGATGTCTGAGTCTCAGCTTTACGAAGGATTCAACAATGTTGATAATCCGGAGTGGATTTGGGGAAGCCGTCAGATTGACGATCAGCAGACATTCTTCGCTTCTTACTTCGCTTACGTTTCTTTGAACTTCAGTTCGACGAATATCCGAGGTAATCCGAAGGCGATCAATAGTAAGCTTTATGCTGAAATCTCTGATACAGACTACAGAAAAGGCCTCTGGGATCCGAATGCTTCTGATCCTGCCTTGAGAGATCCATTCATCGATGAGGTTACTTTGAGCTCCTTTGCAAAGCGTGACTACATGAACCGTAAGTTTATCGCTCAAGCAAATGCAAGCTCTGTAGGTGATGTGCCTTACATGAGAGCTTCCGAAATGTTCTTGATCGAAGCGGAAGCTTTGGCAAGAGCTGGAAATGACAGCCAAGCTGCTCAGGTTTTGTTCAACTTTGCTTCTCAGCGTGATCCTGAGTATACCTTGACTACCAACACTGGTGCAGCTTTGATCGAAGAGATCATGATACAGCGTCGTATCGAGCTATGGGGTGAAGGCTTCAGATTCTACGACTTGAAGCGTCTGAACCTTCCATTGGATCGTACTGGTGCAAACCACGTAGAGACTGTGATCAACTCTAAGTTTGAAGAGCCTGCTGGTACTTCAAACTGGCAGTTCAAGATTCCTATCTCTGAATTGAACGCTAACGAAAACATGGTTCAGAATCCTTCTTAAGGATTTCTAAATCTTTAAAAGTAAAAGTCCGGGCTTAGGCTCGGACTTTTTTGTTTTCAGAATATCTACTGCCATAATATTGATTGATCTATATCCGTTTTTAGGTCAGTAATCAAAGAGCACTGTTACAAGAACCTTAGAGGTTCAGAATCAAGGAGCTTCGATCTTCATTCTTCCGACTTCCTTCTGGGAAGTATAGAAATTGGGCTACTGGAATCATTCAGCATATACAGAATCACTTTTTCAAGCTATTTCAATTCCAATTCATCTGTTTCCTGTCCTTTTCCCAACAGCAAACTTCTAGGGCTTCGGCTATTTCCCTTATAAACATGGACGATGTTTTGCTGTGTGGAGAAGTCTTCAATTAGCACTGAGTTTTTTACCCGAATGCTATTCTCCAGCTTAACGGGCTCAGATTCGATATAAAACCATGCAGCATCTTCTTCTACCTCGAAGCCAAGAAGAACCAAATTGACCTCGTTTTCAGCGATCCAGATCTGAAAGTTCTCCTTCAAGTAGTCCTCTACTTGCTTTTGAAGAAGTTCGGGGTTTTCAGGATTCAGAAAGTCTATGGATTGCTCATGAAAACTGCTTAAACCTACTTCCAAATCATCCCAAAAAATTTTGGAGGCAATCTCCAATCGTTGGGAATTCGGGTTTTGACGGATTTCTGTCAAGGAAATGTAAAATGGGTGGGATAAAACCATCCATCCCAAGGAAATCATGGAGATGTAAAACTGTTGCATTTGGAAGAATTTGGGGACTATATTATGGGAATAAACCTGTATTATTGCCGCAATTTACTTCAATTGGAATATTTATTCCCTTATGGATTCATTCGAACTCTATTTCCGCATCGGACTTCAGCATATACTCGATATTCAAGGGTATGATCATATCCTATTCGTATTGGCTCTATGCGCAGTGTATATTCCACGGGATTGGCGCAAGATCGTGATATTGGTTACAGCCTTTACTATTGGTCATTCACTAACTTTAGCCTTGGCGACATTCAAAATTGTGCAGGTAAGATCTGATGTGATCGAATTTCTGATACCGGTCACCATAGCGATTACTGCTTTTTTGACTATTCTTAAGCCAAGACCTTCTTCGGGTAAGAATATTCAGTTAAATTATTTCCTCGCTTTGGTTTTTGGATTGATTCATGGTTTGGGTTTCTCCAATTATCTTCGAGAATTGCTTGGAAAAGAAGCGATGATTTGGAAGCCACTTTTGGCTTTCAATGTGGGATTGGAAGTGGGTCAGTTGGTTATTGTGGGAATATTCTTGACAGTGACTGGAATTCTAGTAGGAATCGCTGGAGTCAATCGTAGAGATTGGACTTTGGTCATTGCTTCCTGTGTCTTTGGGATTGCCCTTTCATTAATGTTAGAAACGAAATTTTGGTAAAATATATAGTATCATGATTAGAAAATTAGGACTCGCATTAGCAGTTTTTGCGCTGGTATCGACCGAATCTTGGTCACAGGCGCGTCGATCTGAGCAAAATCATGCCGAGCGATTTGAGCAGCTCGGAACCATGCTTCGCTCTCCCAATGTCTATCGCACTGCCTCCGGTGCTCCCGGTCATATGTATTGGCAGCAGCAGGCAAACTATGTGATCGATGTCGAACTGAATGATGACAATCAATCCATCTCAGGAAGGGAAACTGTCACTTACATCAATAACTCGCCTGATGTATTGACTTACCTCTGGGTACAGTTGGAGGAAAATCAGCGAGGTCCGGAATCGGACGCTCCTAAAGTGGCCGAAAGCTCTATCAATTCCCGTATGACCATGCGTACGCTAGAAGGTATTCTTTGGGAAAATGAGGAGTTTGGCTACAAGGTTTTGAATGTCAAAGACTCCGAAGGGAATGCCCTTCCGGTTGCTGTCAATAAAACCATGATGCGAATTGACCTTCCTGAGCCTTTGAAATCAGGGGAAAGCTTCAGCTTTTCCGTAGACTGGTCTTTCAATATCACCGACCGTATGTCTTACATTTCAGGCCGTCCAGGCTATGAGTTTTTCCCAGAGGATGGGAATTACCTCTATACCATGGCAGAATGGTTCCCTAGAATGGCTGTTTATTCCGACTTCGAAGGCTGGCAAAACAAGCAATTCTTCGGAAGAGGAGAATTTGCGCTGGTTTTTGGAGACTATGAAGTTCGAATCACCGTACCGGCAGACCATATGGTCGGTGCCACAGGAGTGCTACAAAACCCGGAAGAAGTGCTTTCTGCTACCGAATTGGAGCGCTGGAATAAGGCCAAGCAGACCTATGACAATCCTGTGATTATTCGTACGCAGGCAGAAGCAGAGAAACTGGAAAAAGGCAAATCGAGGGAAAAGAAAACCTGGATTTTCAAAGCTGAAAATGTTCGGGACTTTGCTTGGACTTCTTCCCGTAAATTTATCTGGGATGCCATGGCAGTAAAACAAGGCGGGAAAGATGTAATGGCCATGTCATACTATGCCAAAGAAGGCAATCCGCTTTGGGAGCAATATTCCACTAGAGTAGTCGCTCACACCATCAAATCCTATTCGGCTAAGACCTTTGACTATCCTTATCCAACGGCGATCTCCGTGGAAGGTAGCAATGGTATGGAGTATCCGATGATTTGCTTCAACTATGGCCGTCCTGATAAAGACGGAACTTACTCTGAAGCCGTCAAATACGGAATGATATCGGTAATCATTCACGAAGTGGGTCACAACTTCTTTCCGATGATCGTCAACTCGGATGAGCGTCAGTGGACCTGGATGGATGAAGGCTTGAATACCTTTATGCAGTTTATGGCTGAGCAGGAATGGGATAGAAATTATCCTTCCCGTCGCGGTCCTGCTCACAAGATTGTGCCTTACATGAGAAGTGAAAAGCAATACTTGGAGCCCATCATGACCAACTCTGAAAATATTATTCAATTTGGTCCGAATGCATACGCCAAGCCGGCAACTGCCTTGAATATCTTGCGAGAGACGGTGATGGGAAGAGAGCTGTTTGACTTTGCTTTTAAGGAGTATGCGAGAAGATGGATGTTTAAGCATCCTACACCGGAAGATTTGTTTAGAACCCTAGAAGATGCTTCTGCAGTGGATTTGGATTGGTTCTGGAGAGGTTGGTTTTACGGGACAGAGCCCGTGGATATCGCGATTCAGGATGTGAAATGGTTTAAGCTGGACAACAGCACTCCGGCTGAGAAAAAGGCTGCTGAAAAGGCTGAATTCGAGCGTGAAGAAAGCTACATCTCGAAGGAATTTAATAAAGCGGACGTTCCACAGACCGTTTTGGAAGCGGATCCGGCTACTCGCGATTTCTACAACAGTTATGATCGATTTGCCATTACTCCTGAAGATGAGGAGGAATACAAGCGATTCATGGCGAGTCTTTCACCAAAGGAGAAAGAATTAATGAACTCTGATCTAAATTTCTACGAACTCACTTTTGAGAATGTAGGTGGCTTGGTGATGCCTTTGATTATCGAATTCCAATATGCTGATGGTACTTCGGAAATCGAGCGGATTCCAGCTGAAATCTGGAAACTGAATGAAACTGAAGTGACTAAAGTATTTGCAAAGGAAAAAGAAGTGGTTCAATTTGTGCTAGACCCGATGCGCGAAACTGCCGATATCGATGAGTCGAGCAACTACTGGCCGAGACAGTATCAGCCTAGCCGCTTTGAGCTTTTCAAGGGTCGTGGAGGAGCAAGAGGTGCTTCTACCGGGGACAATCCTATGAAAAGAGCTCAGAGTAAAAGGAAGTAAGTTTAAGTTGTGAGTGAAGACACTCACAACGGCTGAGTGATTTTAAGTTGTGAGTGGGATGCGCCTAAGGCGGACAGGCTACTTACAAAGTCAACAAATAAACGAAGAACCCTCCAAGAGTCTCGATATCTGTCGGGATCACTTTGAGGGTTTTTATTTTTTATTCGCCATTTCCTTGCTATCTCGCTGTCCTGCATCTTCAGACGCTGGACATATTGCTCGGTATTCCTCTGACATAGTGAAAAATGGAACGGAAACCCTATGTGCACTATGTTTCTATCTGGTTTTAAAAAAGAGGAACCACATAGTCACATAGTTTGGAGTTGGCTAATTGCATTTGAATTTGAGAAACTGTATGAGTTGAGGGACTCGAATTAAAAGATTGCAAATCTTCCGATCTTGCTTCGAGATTACATCCGAGATACTTATCGGGACTCGAAGAGCGGTTTGGTTTACGATTTTATTTCTGATTGATTCCTGACAATTCTATCAAATATCCCCACCCCCGTTTCGATCAATTCATCCGGGAAATCATAAGTTGGTTCATGGAGTTGGGGAGAATTCTCTCCTGTACCCAAACCAAATAAATAAGCGGGACAACTTTGGCTGAAAAGTCCAAAATCCTCGGACCAACGGAAGGGATCTTCTTTTTCTACCACTTCTAATGCTAAATTTTCAAAGGCTTGCTCGGCTAATTTTGCTGCGGCAGGGTCATTCTTCGATACAGCAAAGCTTTCCTGGAATTGCATGTTAATGTCCAGGTTTTCAGTTTTTGCTAGCTGTTTTGCTTTGTTCTCTACCTCTTCGATAAGCTGTTCTAGGTTTTTTTGATCAAAAGCCCGAAGGGTCAAACTCACACTGCCTGTACCCGCACTGGTGCCAAAAGCCAAACTCCCGATCTGAACATGGATGACCGTAGCCAAACAATATCCCGGTATACCTTTACGTATTTCAGGCAATGCCAAAATTAATTTGGAAATGGCCTCTGCAGGATTTCGCCCGTCTTCAGGATGAGCAGCGTGGGAGGTTTTTCCTATGAATTGGAGAGTCATGCCCGTACTTCCTGCGGCAAAGCTTCCTTTTCGGGTAATGATCTGATGCAAGGGAAATCCGGGTAGATTATGCAATGCAAAAGCAAAATCAGGTCGGATTTTATCAAATTTTGGATCTTCCAAGACGCGTTTTGCTCCCTCACCGGTCTCTTCGGCAGGTTGGAAAAGCAGGACCACTTCCCCGGATTCGGGACGGTTTTGGGATAGTTTTTCTCCCAAGCCACAGATAATAGCCATATGGCCATCATGTCCACAGAGATGGCCTTTTCCGGGAACAGTACTCCGATAGCTTGGATTTCCTTTTTCCTGTATGGGTAAGGCATCCAGTTCACAGCGGAAAAGCAGGCGTTTACCGGGACTTTTTCCTTTGAAAATGAAAGCTAAGCCTGTTCCACCCAAGTTTTCGATCACCTCATCCGCTTGTAATGGCTTAAAGAATTCCAGAATCCGCTGGGCAGTCTCGGTTTCTTCTCCGGCAATTTCTGGATGCTGATGAAGGCTGTGTCGAAGTTGGGTCAGGGAATTCATGGAAGAAAGGTGGGGCTTATCTAATTTCTTTGCAAGCCTAGGAAAACATTAGTCTCAAATTCTTCAAATATTGATATTATATGAAGTATTTGGTAGATTTAGATGATCAATTTTAGGATGAATTATGGCAAAGACGGAATCTTTAAATATAGCTTTGACTGAAGAAATGAAAAAGTTTATTAACAGTCAATCTGGTAAAGGTACTTTGTATGCCACCCCCAGTGAGTATGTGAGGGACCTCATCCGTCATGAGCGTGATCGTCTGGAAGCGGCATCTTTGCGTTCAGCAATTATCGAAGGATATCAGGACGTCATCCATGGACGAACCAGGGAGTTCTCGGGGGATCTATTGGCTGATTTGAAGGCACATCAGAATGACCTTGAAAAGTGAAAAAGCTACTTCTTACTTCAAGAGCACTTTCTGATCTTCAAGAAATTTATGAGTATTCCATTTCTGAATGGGGTGAATCCACAGCCTTAAAGTATCTGCTTGGTATAGAAGACTGTTTAAATCTGTTGAAAGAAAATGAAGGTCTTCTGAAGGTAAACAAAACCATATCATCAAGATTTGTGGTATATCCTGTTCAAAAACACTTTTTAGTCTGTGATATAATTGGAGATGCGATTTGTGTGCTTACCATAAGGCATACTTCCATAAATTTATTGGAACGATTGAAAAAATTAGAGCCTACCTTGGACGATGAGGCTAAAGCGATTTACAAAAAATCAATGAAGTAGGTCTTTCCTTTGCCCCTCCAACCTTTGCTGGACTTAAAACCACTTCCATTAAATTTTTTATCTACCTGATTTTCAATTGGAATCATTTTTGCCACAGTTTTTTTACTAGCAATCGGGAACTTACGTTTCATTCTTGCTATTTTAACCCATCAATCAACCTTTAACCACAACTTTTATGAGCGAATTACAACTGAAAGAACTAGAAGCACAGATTGCCGAATTGAAAGGCAAATTGACTGGAGACATGTTTCAGGACATGGATATCCGTGATCAGATCCACAATCTCGAGATGAAACTCAAAGGCGTCAAGCCCATGGATTCCAGTATTGATTGCATCGGTTGCGGAAGCTGATCAGTTTTGAACCGGTACTTTATCATTTACAAACCCTTTGGGGTTTTGAGCCAATTTAGCGGAGAGGGGCAGACACTGGCCTCTCTTTTTCATTTCCCCAAAACAGTCTATCCAGTCGGTCGTCTCGATAAGGACAGCGAGGGCTTGCTCATCATCACGGATGATAAGCAGCTCAATCACCAACTGCTGAACCCCCGGTTTGCCCATCAGCGAACTTACCTGGCGCAGGTGGAGGGGATTCCCGATCAAGAGGCCATGCGTAATCTGGAAAATGGCGTGACGATCAACGTGGATGGGAAAATGTATTCCACCAAGCCTGCCATCACAAAAATCCCGGAAGAAATCCCATCCCTGCCAGATCGGAATCCTCCTATCCGCTATCGCAAAAACGTTCCCGATACCTGGATAGCCTTGACCTTGATCGAAGGAAAAAACCGGCAGGTGCGAAAGATGACAGCCGCAGTGGGTTTTCCTACCTTGAGGCTGGTTCGCTGGTCGGTGGAGAAGTTGACGATTGAGGGCTTTCAGGTGGGTGAAGTCCGGGAAATGGGTAAGGAAGAAATATACAAATCCCTAGGCTTGACTGGTTTTCGGAGGAGGTAAGTTTTGGTTTATGCTCACCACGACGCAGCGGTGCTATGATTTTTTATTTTGGAAAGGGGGAAAATGCGAAGGTTTGATCCCAAAATAGCAGAAATATTGGTTGTAGAGGCTGTCAAATGTGTTTAAGCGCAAATGGGGTTTGGGTTGATACTTGAGCAGGCAGGTCTTATTTGAATAAGGAAGAATTATAAAAAAGATGAAATACATTTCCATCAAATTTAGAAACCGACAATGGGATGCACAAATTAATAGTGGTAGGTATTCTATCATGTTTGTGGCTGTAATTGCTAAGTCTAAGGGATTGGAAAAGTCATTTATCGAACTTAGAGGGAAAAATTTTGTCACAAAAGAAAAACATTCTTGGATAGATCTAGAAGACATACAGGCAGAAGAAGAAGTTCAAATAGAACTATGTGAAGAAGAAAAGTCTAGAAATAAAAATTTACAGCCTGAGGAAGAACAATCTCAAATTGTTCAGCAATTATCTACCGATAGGCCGAGTCCCAATTACTTTACTGTAAGTTTTAATGATCAAATGGTGGAAGGAGTAATCAAATCGGATGCAAATGATACCATATTTCTACTTTCTGTAAAGGTATTTGATAAGGATGAACAGATAGAAGCCTTACTATTTGGAAATGCGGCCCATAATCAGGACGATGAAGGGAGTATTTCGCTGGATATTGGAAATGCACGACATTTTACCCTTCGGTTCAAGCACAAATAAATTGTATTTCGATGGTTGCTGCCAGGTATGAATCAAGAAAAAAATCCAGCTTTCGGAAAAGCAGGATAACCTACTATTACACCCTTTTGTCGTAGCGACTTTGAGAAAGGAATCCCTTCTTAAAAATTCCTAAAAATCCACTTACTCCCCTGAGATTACCGCTTCAAAGAATTAAGATTGCGCTTGGGACAAATTATTCTATTTTTACACTTCTCACAGAAAAATTAAGCAGATGTATCAGGACAAAATCCAAGCTGTCACAGAGGAAGTTCGTAAGGTCGTCGTCGGTCAGGACAAAATGGTCAACCGATTGTTGATCGGCCTTTTTACCAATGGTCATATTTTGCTCGAAGGGGTGCCGGGTTTGGCGAAAACCCTGACCGTTAATACCCTGGCCAAAGTGCTTCATTTGGATTTTAACCGGATACAGTTTACCCCTGATCTTTTGCCTTCTGACCTGATCGGTACCATGATCTACAATCAGCAGAATGGGGATTTTGAAGTGAAAAAGGGACCGATTTTCTCTAATCTGATCTTGGCGGATGAGGTCAATAGATCCCCGGCTAAGGTGCAGTCAGCTCTCTTGGAGGCTATGCAGGAAAAGCAGGTGACTATCGGTGAAACTACCTTTCAGCTAGATCGTCCTTTCTTGGTATTGGCTACTCAAAACCCAGTGGATCAGGAAGGAACCTACCCCTTGCCGGAAGCTCAGGTCGATCGATTTATGATGAAAGTACATATTGACTACCCATCCAAGGCAGATGAAATGGAAGTGATGCGCCGCATGGCGAATATGTCCTTTAGCTCTGAAGTCAATGCCGTCCTCTCCAAAGAGGATATCTTTGGTATTCGGGATGAAATCAATGGAATCAAAATCGCCGAACCCCTCGAGCAATACATCATCGAATTGGTATTTGCAACCCGATTCCCGGATCAATATGGTCTGAAAAATGAGGCCAAGTACATCCAATTTGGTGTATCCCCACGTGCAAGTATCAATCTAAACCTCGCATCCAAGGCTGTGGCCTATATGGATGGGAGAGATTATGTACTTCCGGAGGACATTAAGGAAATCGCCGAGGATGTGCTGAATCACCGGATTATTCTCAATTATGAGGCAGAGGCGGATGGAATCGACACCCGTGACTTGGTGAAAATATTATTGGAAAAGGTGCCGATTAATAAGTCGGTAACATTGAAATAACATGAAAACTTGATTTAAGTGGCTTTCTGAAAGGAAAGCCTTTTTTTATGCTAAATCTGTTAATCCAATATTAAATTCTGAATTCATTTTTAAAAAAAGCATAATTCGAATAATTCTCTTGTGGTAGAAAATTGAATCAGTTTTGCATCGAAATAAAAGCAAAACCAAAATTCAATCTATATCACATGAAAAAGTTTAATTACCTATTCTTGATGTTCGCAGCCATCACAATCGCCTTCACAGGCTGTGATGATGACGAGCCTACGCCTGATAATGGTGTGACAATTTCAGGAATTCCTGCTACAGCTACTATTGAAGCTGGTGGAACTCTAGGTCCTGTGACCGCAACTGCCACCGCTCCTGACGGCTTGGCTCAATTAGTAATCACTAAAGACGGAAGCAGCTTTGCTACTGTTCCTTTGAGCGGTACTCAAGCTACTGCTCCTTTTGAGTACACCGCTCTTCCTGAAGATGCAGGAAAGAATGTAGTTTTTACTTTCACTGTAACTGATGTTGACGGTGATCAGGCTGTAGCTACTCACGTATTGACTGTAGGTGCTGAAGCTACTACTATCAGAATCGAAAGCAATATCACTGCTGACCAGACTTGGGAAACAGGTAAGACTTATATCCTTGGGGGACGTATCGTAGTAGAAGCTGGCAATACTTTGACTATCGAGCCAGGTGTAATTGTAAAAGGTGAAGTAGGAACTGGTGCCAATGCATCTGCTTTGATCATCGCAAGAGGAGCTACTATCAACGCTGAGGGTAACGCTACTTCTCCAATCATTTTTACCACTGTAGCAGACGAAATCGCTCCAGGTCAGATCGCTTCTCCTAACCTTGATCCAGACCTTAATGGACTTTGGGGTGGATTGATCGTCCTTGGAAATGCAAAAGGTTCTTTCGCGGGAGACGTTGCTGAAATTCAAATCGAAGGTATCCCGCCATCAGATACAAATGGTCTTTATGGAGGAAATGATGATGCTGAGTCTTCAGGTATTTTGAAATTTATCTCTATTCGCCATGGTGGTGCAAACATTGGTGAAGGAAACGAAATCAACGGTTTGACACTTGGTAGTGTCGGCTCTGGAACAGTTATCGAAAATGTAGAGGTGATCGCCAATCAGGATGATGGAATCGAATGGTTCGGTGGTGCTGTTAATGTAAGCAACGCTATCGTTTGGAATGCTGGTGATGATGCGCTTGATACTGATCAGGCTTGGTCTGGTACTTTGGACAACTTTATCGTCATCACAGGCGGAGAGACTGATCACGCTCTTGAAATTGATGGACCTGAAGGATCTTTCAACGCTGGTCACACTTTGAGAAACGGTTCTGTGAAAGGCAACGATGTTTCTGAGCTAGGTGACTTCCGTGATGGAGCAAGAGGAACTTTTGAAAACATCTACTTCTTTGGATTTGCAAATCCTGCCGATACAGACGGAAGAGGTGACTTCTCTCTAAGTGGTGACAAAACTCTTGCAACATTTGCTGACGGAGCATTGAAGTTCATGAATCTTGAAATCACGCTTGCTGAAGGAGTTGCACTTAGCACAGTGTTCAAAGCAGGAACTGATGCTGCAGCATCATCTGTAGCAGCTGGTGCCAATACTGTTGGTGCTGACAAGTCTGCATTCGCAGGTTGGACTTGGGCTGATGTAGCAGGAGAGCTAGCTGACTTCTAAATCCCGATTAAATCTCAATAAAAGAGGAAGGAAAGACTCGCAAGGAACTTCCTTCCTCTTCCTTATACAAGATCAAATTGCTGTATGAAAACAAAATCCACCCAGCCCATCATGAAAAAATTATTGATTTTAGGGGCTATCGTTCTCACTCAGTTCCTCACAGCCATGGCTTTCGCCCAAAATGGCACCATCAGAGGAACTATCTATGAAGAATCAACTGGAGAACCGCTATTTGGGGTTTCAGTTTTAGTAAAAGAAACATCAACCGGAGCCGTTACGGATTTCGATGGAAAATTCGAAATTCAAGTTGCTCCCGGAACTTACAATCTTCAAATCTCTTACATTTCTTACTCTACTGTAGAACTTACTACCGTGGAGGTGAAAGCAGGTGAAGTCACAGTTTTAGACGATATTTTGATGGCAGAAGAAGCCTCTGAATTGGAGACTGTGACCATTGCGGCTTCTGCGATTCGTACGACAGAATCAGCCTTGATGTCTGTAAAGAGAAATGCTGCCAATCTGATGGATGGTATTTCGGCCAGTTCATTCCGTAAAATCGGTGATGGAGATGCCGCTTCCGCAGTGAAGCGAGTTACAGGTGTATCCATCGAAGGTGGAAAATATGTTTACGTCCGTGGATTGGGTGACCGATATACAAAAACCGTTCTGAACGGCGTAGACGTACCAGGTCTGGATCCAGATCGAAATACCATTCAAATGGATATTTTTCCTACCAATGTGATTGACAATATCATTGTTTCCAAGTCTTTCACAGCTGACCTTCCTGCTGATTTTACTGGTGGGGTGGTAGATATCGAAACAAAAGACTTTCCTGAAGAAAAGGTTGCTAGAATAGGAATTTCTGGAGGCTACAATCCTTCCATGCACTTCAATAGTAACTATGTTAAGTATGAAGGTGGAAAAACAGATTGGTTGGGATTCGATGACGGAACCCGTGCTATCCCTACAGGAGGCCGTACCGACATTCCTCAGTATGCTGATGTGGTAGGAAACCCTAATTCCCCATTAGGTCAGGAGTATCAAAGTATTCTGGGCAACTTCAACCAAACGTTGGGAGGCTTTCGAACCAACAGTATGATGGATTTTGGTTTGAGTTTTTCACTAGGAGATCAATTGGTTCGTCCAAAAGCTACCTGGGGTTATAATTTGGCTTTGACTTATAAAAACGACACCGAGTTTTATCAGAATGCAGAGTTTAATCTCTATGGAAAACCAAGAGAGTCAACTGAAACGGAGCTTGAAGCACTCGAAAGACAGCGTGGTGACTACGGTGTCAACAATGTCCTTCTAGGAGGTATTGCCGGAATTGCCCTCAAGACAGAGGCTTCTAAATTCAGATTGAACTTTATGCACCTTCAGAATGGTGAGACGAAGGCCGGGGAGTTCGATTTTGTCAACACGAACCTCGGAGCAAATTTTGAGGCTAAGCAATATAACTTGGAGTATTCTGAGCGAGCTTTAACCAGTATTCTTCTTGGAGGTACGCATTATTTGAATGGTAGAGATTGGGAAATCAACTGGAAAGTGGCTCCTACACGATCCAGTATCGAAGATCCAGATGTGCGATTCACTCGATTCAGACTGCCAAATAATACAGTAGGGACAGAGGTAGGTCTTCCAACTCGAATTTGGAGATTCTTAGAGGAGGAAAACCTAGTGGGTAAATTGGATCTGACCAAGCAAGCTTTCCTTTTTGATCGTGATGCCAAGGTGAAGTTTGGTGGAAATTATGTTTATAAAAACAGAGATTTTGACATTCAAAGCTTCCAGTTTCCTACCGGAAATGCTGATTTGAATGGGGATCCTAATCAAATCCTAGCTCCAGAAAATCTCTTTTCTGCAGAAAATAGAAACGGGGTAAGATACAACCCGGACTTCATTCCAAACAATCCTAACCAGTACAACTCAAATGTGACGAGCTATGCAGGATATGTATCAGCTGAGTTGCAGCCGGCAGAGCGTCTTAAGGCAATTGCTGGAGTGAGAATGGAAAAATACACGCAGTTCTACACCGGTACCAACCAAAATGCGACGATCGTATTTGATAATGAGCGGGTACTGGATGATTTGGACTTCTTCCCTACGCTGAACTTAATCTACAGCCTCAAGGAAAATCAGAATCTTCGACTTTCTGCTTCACGTACAATTGCTAGACCTTCTTTCAAGGAGTTGTCTTTTGCGGAAATTTTGGATCCAATCACAGGTCGTACCTTTATCGGTGGCTTGTTCGAAGAGCGAACAAATGGTGGAACAGAATTGCTATGGGATGGTAATCTGACAGCAACCCGAATCAATAACTTTGACCTTCGATGGGAAGCATTCCAGGAAAGAGGCCAAATGCTTTCTGTGAGTGCTTTTTACAAAACCTTTGATCGTCCTATCGAAATCGTACAATTCCTTTCTGATCCGGGAGCTTTCCAGCCTCGAAATGTAGGAAATGGTACTGTGGCTGGTTTGGAACTCGAGTTTAGAAAAGAGTTGGGCTTCATTTCTCCTGCATTCGAGAAATTTAGCTGGAATACAAACGTGACTGTCACTGAGTCTCAAATCAAAATGTCAGAATCTGAATTTAGATCCAGATCCTTGACTGCCCGTGAAGGGGAAGAGGTAAAAGATACTCGTGACATGGCAGGTCAGGCTCCATACATCATCAATACAGGAATTAGCTATCAGGATTTCAATTCTGGTTGGGAAGCAGGTATCTTCTACAACGTACAAGGCCCGACCTTGAACTTGGTAGGTTTCGGTAACCGTACAGATACCTATACGGTGCCATTCCATGCCTTGAATTTGAATGTGAACAAGTCCTTTGGTGCTGATGAGCGAATCCAGACTAGCTTTGGAGTATCCAATATTTTGAATGACAAGAGACAACTCGTCTTCCGTTCATTCCAGGCTCAAGATCAGTTCTTCACGAACCTGGCACCTGGTACGGAGATTAGCTTTAGCTTCTCCTATTCATTCTAAGATATATTTTGAATTTTGGGAGCCGGTTTGCATTTAGCAGACCGGCTTTTTTATTGCCTTTCCAAAAATGAAATAAGGAATGGGGAGTTTCTTTCAAATGCTTAACTTCGGATCTAAGAGTTAGTCATTTATGTCTCACCATCACCACCATCATTCGGCATCCAAGAATCTGGGATTGGCATTTTTTCTCAATTTGGCATTTACCATTCTTGAGTTGGTCGGAGGTTATTGGGTAAATAGTGTGGCTATTATTTCAGATGCCATTCATGATTTGGGAGATAGTATCTCCTTAGGGTTTTCGTGGTTGATGGAGCGAAAAGCTAAGTCGGCCCCGACCAAGCGCTTCTCTTTTGGTTACCGTCGTTTTTCTCTTTTGGGAGCTTTGATCAACAGTATCATCCTGATTCTAGGATCTGTTTTTGTGATCAAAGAGGCCATAGATCGATTGATCTCACCTGAAATACCGGATGCTAAAGGGATGCTGATATTTGCTGTATTTGGAGTAGCCGTCAATGGCTATGCAGCTTGGAAGCTCAGTGGAGGCAAGACGCTAAATGAAAAAGTGATTACCTGGCATTTGCTGGAAGATGTCCTTGGCTGGGTGGCAGTTTTGATTGCTTCTATTGCTATCTATTTTTGGGAAATTCCTCTTTTGGATCCCATTTTATCTTTAGCCATTACAGCCTTTATTCTCTGGAATGTCATCAAGCGTTTGAAGGAGACAATCCTTATTTTCCTACAGAGTCAACCTGCTGAAATTGATCGTAAGAAAGTTGAGAAGGAGCTATTGGAAATAGCAGGGATCTGTTCCGTTCATCATACACATATTTGGTCTTTGGATGGAGAGCGACACGTGTTCAGTACCCATTTGAAATTAAAAAAAGAAACAGTACTCGAAGAGATCGCCACTATTAAACGAGAGGTAAAAAAGCGGCTTGAAAAGTTTCACTTTGAGCACATTACCTTAGAGACAGAATTAGAGGGTGATCCCTGTGAATTTGAATGAAGCAAAATGGAAAATGACCAACTAATTGAACTTTGGAAGGAAGGGCGAACGCGATTCACCAAGCTTTTGGATAAGGCTGTGGAAGCAGATTTAACCAAAAAACTTGGAGATACTCCTAATTCAGCTGGTTTTTTGATCCGGCATGTAGCAGAGGTTGAATTGCTTTTTGCAAAAAATGTATTTGGGAAAAGGGATGTAAAAATTACCGCCAAAACGCTCATTGCAGGGAAAGATACGGGCGAGTGGACCAATCTGACTGATTTGAGAGAATATACAACTTATGCGGGCGAGGAGCTTGAAGCTGCCATTCGTGCGCAGAAGGACTGGTCATCGGTGGTTGAGACAAAAGAGTTTGGTAAGAAGACCAAGTCAGAAGCTTTTGGAAGGATCCTTACACACACAGCATACCATTCAGGTCAGTTGGCTTTGGTCTTGAAGTACGGCACTTGATATCAAGTCAATTTTCTGATGATTTCTTCCGCATCGGGATATTGATTTAGCAATAATTCCATATCCATCAACTCAAAATCCTTAAAATCGAATCCGGGTGCCACTACACAGGAAACTAAAGCGTAGCTGTTAGGGTGGTCCACTGTACTTCCAAAAATCGTATTTGCAGGCACGAGTTGCTGTGGTGAGCAGCCAGATTCTCCCACTGGCCCAAGGGCTAAAATTTGATGTCCCTTTTCTCCTAAAATATGAACTGATAGGGTGCTCCCTTCATGCCAAAACCAATGCTCATCACTTTTGATTCTGTGGAAGTTGGAGTGATTTTCCGAGGTCAGAAGAAAGTAGATAACAGTAGCCAAGTTTCGCTTTCCAGAGGCTGTTTCTAGTATCTCCGTACTTCGGTAGGTTTCTGTAAAAAAACCACCTTCGGGATGAGGTTGGAGTTTGAGCTCCTTTACTAATTGGGCGATGCGTTTTTGGCTATCCATTAGGAATAGTGTTTGACAAGAATTTCGACGATTCGTTCGGCAGTTTTTCCATCCCATTTTGGGATTCCTTGGTATTGCTTCCATTCCCCTGCCATGACCTTTTCCAGATAGGGCTTTAGCTTCGCTGGGTCTGTTCCCACCAGCTCATTTGTTCCTAAATGGATGGTTTCGGCTCTTTCGGTATTATCACGGAGCGTAATGCACGGGACATTCATGACGGAAGCTTCTTCGGTGATGCCACCTGAGTCAGTGATTACCCCTTTGGCATTTTTGACGAGGTAATTGAACTGCAAATAGCCAAGCGGTTCACAGAGGTGGAGATTAGGTGAGGATATTCCCAAAGCTTGGAGGTTTTTGGCTGTACGGGGATGCACCGGAAAGATAATCGGCAGACCATGTGTTCCTTCCAAAATGGCTTCAATCATGGCCTTAAGCTTTTGTTCCTGATCCACATTGGCAGGTCTGTGCATGGTCATGACGAAGTACTCCTTCGGCTTCAGTTGATCGAAAAGCTTTCCTTCAGGTTTCTCAAATCGAGGCATTTGAGCTAGGAGTGTATCGATCATGGTATTGCCTACGTAGTGGATTTTTTCTTCAGAGAAGCCACTTTTTCGCAAGTTTTCATTGGCGATTTCGGAGGTGGTGAAAAAGTGATCGGTGATGGAATCCGTGACCATTCGATTGATCTCCTCCGGCATGGTTAAGTCACCGGAGCGAATTCCTCCTTCCACATGGGCTACATCGATGCAGAGTTTTTTGGCAGCAATGGAGCAGGCAAGGGTACTGGTGACATCGCCAACTACGAGTACCAGATCGGTGGGATTTTCCAACAACTCCTTTTCAAATGCTACCATGATAGCGGCTGTTTGCTCGGCTTGGGTACCGCCTCCTCCACCCAGATTGGCATCAGGCTCGGGAATATTGAGTTGCTCAAAAAAGTCTCCCGACATCTTTTTATCATAATGCTGACCCGTGTGAATCAGACGGAATTTGATTGCTGGGTTTTTAGCTTGTTGCTTTTGTAATTGGTGGATGATGGGGGCGATTTTCATGAAGTTGGGTCTCGCTCCCGCCACGATCGTAAAAGTGGGCATGAGATTTTTTTAAAATTTTATCCAAAAGTAAAAAATTAGGAGCAAGCGACCTGATAATTTGCGAGGATTATCTGCTTCAATTCTGGCTCCTTTTTTGTTTCTTTGTCAATCAAAGATTTTAGGTAATATTCATGAATTCAGCTTTTTGGAGAAGAGTAGTAGGGGCGTTTACAATCTTGATTCTTGCTTTCTTGAGTTCATGCACAGATACTTTGGAGCGTTCTGAAGTGGTGTATGACAATGATTTTTCAAATCTTGATTTAGCAGGCTTTGAAAATGGAAAGCTTTTTATCTTTCAGAATGATACGATTGCCGGCTTTTATCACAATGAGGAGGTTTCTGTCCAACTGGAAAATTTGCCCTCTCATAATATGCTGAAGGTCACTACCGAAATCCTCATTCATGACAGCTGGGACGGGAATCCTGAAGACGGTGTTTCCGGTCCGGATTATTGGTTTTTTGGTTTAGACAATACTGAGATCTTCCGAACCACCTTTTCCAATTCTCCTTGTGAATCGACTTTTTGCCTTTATCAATCTTATCCCAATAGTTATTTCCGACAAAATCGACCCAAGGAAGGAGCAATTCAAACCAATATGCCTGGACTTTGTCTGTTTGGGGCTTTCAGTAATTATACCACCCGCTATCGAATCGAAGAGATTATTCCTCATTCCAATAACTCCGTGAAGATTTTCTGGAATAGCGAATTGCGACAAGAAGAAAATCCTAACCCTGCTTGCGATGAGTCTTGGTCTTTGGCTAGAGTTACTGTGGAGGCATTAGTAGTGAATTGAGATGATGGGCAAAAAAGGATATATCGCGTTGATTTTTTGGATTTTCCTGATCGGAAATGTTTCTGCTCAGACCATTCCTTTAGGCATGCCGGTCTTGGATGATTACCTCCGGAGAGCTCAATTATTAGGTCGGGTGGATTCTGCTTCCAGCTGGATGATTCGTCCGCTTTATCCTACCGAAGCATTTGGAGTGAAAGATGGCTTTGATCTCGACAGCTCTATAGTGGACTTTGATCAAAGTAAATTTCACCGGTTCGTGGATGTGGATTCCGCCCGCCAGTTGAAGTTATTGATGCTACCGGCCAGTTACCGCCTGCGGTACAATTCGACTTATGCTTTTGGGGTCAATGATGGGGCCATGATTCCCAACAGGGGATTTCAGCAGGTTTTATCCTTTGGAGCCTATGCGGAGTTTGGTAAGTGGTCCTTACAGTTTCAGCCAGAGATCTTGATGGCTCAAAACAGAGACTACATCGGATTCCCAATTGAGCATCAGGCAACGGTACTCTTTTACTATGAGTACATGAATCGGATAGACATGCCTGAGCGATTTGGCAATAAAAGCTTTAATCGCTTCTATCTAGGGCAGTCTAGCTTACGATATAATGTCAATGAGTTTTCGATCGGTATGTCCACTGAGAATCTTTGGTGGGGACCGGGAAGGAGAAACTCACTTCTTTTAGGTAATAATGCGCCGGGTTTCTTTCATTTCACCCTAAATACTCGAAAACCTGTTTCCAGTCCAATTGGCTCTTTCGAGGGTCAGTTGATTAGTGGCTTTTTGAATTCCACAGATTTTCTTCCGCCACATCCGGATTATTCCATTCAGCAAAACCCGGTTTATATCCCAAAACGGGAAAATGGCAACCGCTACCTTTCTGGAATCGTCCTGACCTATCAGCCCAAGTGGGTTCCAGGTTTATTCCTTGGCTATGGTGCCACGAATCATCTCTATCGGGATGAGGTGCAGGTGATGGGAGACATTCTACCTATTTTCAACGGTCGCAAAGGGCCGGAAAATGTCTATGACCCGGTTCGTGATAGAAGACAACAGTTTTCTTCAGGCTTTTTCCGTTGGTTGAGTCCTGAAGGACATTTCGAATTTTATGGAGAGTACGGGACCCGAGGGAATAGCCGTAGAGTGAGCGATTTTATGATTACGCCTGAAAAGGGGAGAGCATTTACTTTTGGGTTTTCGCACTTGATGGAATTGGGGAAACCGGGCAGCTACTTCCAAATCAGCTCCGAAATGACTCAAACTGGGCAGACGATCCGTGAAGAAATCCGACAGCTTCGGACTTGGTACATTCACGATCATGTGCGTCATGGCTACACCCATCAAGGTCAGGTGCTTGGAGTAGGAAATGGTCCAGCAAGCAATCAGATTTTTGTAGAGTTTGCATGGGTAAAGGACATGAATCGTTTGGGCTTTCAGATGGAGCGAATTGTTTACAACAATGATTTCTACTATTTCCGCTATGAGGCTTCGAAGGATTTCCGAAACAAATATGTGGACTTAGTGCCTTCCTTAGTGGCAGATTGGCGGTTTGGAAATGTATTACTCAGCGGAAGATTCCAATATGTAAATACTTTGAACTACAAGTGGTTTCTAGAGAATCAACCTGACCAGTATTTTGTACCGGGCTATGACCGAAAGAATTTCGTAGCCAATTTGGGCGTAGCTTATTTATTTAGATAAGATGATAGCAGAAAAAAATAAAGTCATTACCATCTCCTATCGCTTGCTGGCGGATGACGGAGATTCCGGAATGGAGTTTTACGAGGAAGTTACTTCCGAACAGCCTTTTGCCTTTCTTTTTGGCCAACAGTACATCCTTCCCAAGCTGGAAGAGGCCATCGCAGGCAAAGAGGCAGGTGAGACTTTCTCTGTTTTTATTGATTTTGAAAATGGATACGGAGATTATCTCGAAGAGCGGAGAGTTATAATCCCTAAAGCCAACTTCAAAGAAGAAGGGAAAAAGAATAAGGATGTCCTTCGTGTCGGAAATGTCATTCCCATGAAAGATGATCAGGGAAACCAAATGCGTGGGGAAATCATCAAAGTGGATTACATGGGAGTTCATATGGATTTTAATCCTCCCTTAGCGGGCTATGATTTGCAGTTTGATGGTAAGATAGAGTCAATCCGGGAAGCTACTCCTGAGGAGATTGAGCACGGTCATGCGCACGGTCCGGGCGGTCATCAACACTAGTTTATAGGGCATTTGACTTATTGATTGGAGAGCCTAGGATTGATTCTTTTGTGCATAAGTCATTGATTCATGCAAAAAGTATTACCCATCATCAGGTTATTAGCTCTGATTTTATTTATTCTGATATTTCTATTGTAGAGAAGTAATTGACTGCCGAAATTTTGGGTGGATTTATTTTTTCCCTAAGTCGGTTCCTGAGCTCTTGTAAGCCTGATCAATAGTCAACTCATAGAGTCCTTCAATTCGCTCGGAGGGATAGAGTTCCAAGGCTTTCTTAAGCTGAACCTCCGAGATTCGGTATGCTTGTTGGTTGAAGTGAAAAATTGCATCGTTATAATACTGCAATCCGGCTAATTCGCGAAGATTGATAGATCGAAAAATGGTCTTATCGCTGTAGTCTATTTCGGTAGAACCAATTCGCTGATTTAACGAAAGGTAATAAGAGTCCTCTTCAGGTTTGTAGGCATCAATATACTTTTTGACTTCCGATGATCTCGTGATCATTCCGCCGATTTTCAGAGTGCTTTCCAAAACAATCGGTTGCTCATCGATCGATAGCATCGTGAAGACATGGTAATCGGTTTCGATGATTTCGAAATCAAATCCGTATCGATCCAGGATCATTCCTAGTACAGCCGTTCCACTGACACAATCAAACTTTCCTGAATCCATCATTTCATTGAAAGTGGCGTGCTGCTGGTACTTTTTAAAAAGCTCCTTGTGGGATAATTGAAAGGCATAGCGAATGAAAGCCAACGATTCACCCTTCTTTTGGAATTTGTGGTCTAGTTTAGCTAAAAAGCTTTCCCACTTCTGCTCGGGAAAATCTGAAATGGGATGAACTGCACGAAATAATGCTAGCTCTTGATCTGAAGATAGGCCTTCCTGCCAAAGTTCCTTTTCTACACTCGAGTCAAAAAGTGTTTCATTGGACTGGGCAAAGGTCACCTGGGCTGCTGATTTTATAATCAACAGACAGGTAAGTCCGATGATAAGCCCAAGATTCTTCATTTCTCTGTAATCCCAATGTTAACTTATTTTCTTAAAGTTAACAATTTGGTAACATTAGAAACAAGAGAATGAAGTAAAAGTTTTAAAAAAGGCTGATTTGGAGCTCTGGGAATAGTATTGACCTAGATTGATATTTGGGGAGTAGGGAGTGAAGTAAATGGTAAGTAGGGTTGGAAGGTTTGAGAGAGGGAAGGTTTGCTGAAAATTCTGATTCTCGATTCAATTCTGCTCTACGGCTCGTATTTCGTACTTCGTAAAAAGTGTTGGAAAGTTAGAAAGTTGAAAAGTGGTAATGTTTGCTAAAAATCCCGAATCTCGGTTCCAATCAGCTCTGCCGCCCGTAAATCGTAATTAGGTTTTAAGATAAGTTTAGAAGAGACCCCCTTCTGGATGTAGCAAAATCATGATCGGGACTAGGCGTATGTTTGTAACTACGCCTCTCTATCACAAACTAATTTGTAATTTGCTTATGAGACACGGAGTCGAGTCAAGCGTAGAGAAGTATTCCAATTGAGTCTTAGTTTGTAAATGATAAGTAATAAGTAGCGGGTGGGTTGGAGTGAGATAAGGGCTTAATAGCAGGCATTGCTTTGCTTTTGACACAAATCACGATCTTTGAGCCAGTTTTAAATTAGAGGGCTAATGGTTCGGCTATTTTCAAAACGTGAATCAGAAAGCTGAATTTTTTTCGAATCGGTTGTTTTATCTACATTTCTAAAAAAAGAGATTTCCGCTAAATTCATCGTTGAATTTTTCCAAGAATTGAAAATAATTAAAAAATAGTTGAAATTCGATGAAATATTTTGTTAGTTTAGATAAACCCCAAATAAACTAAGGAATAGGGGGGGGGGGGTAAAACTAAGAATTCAGAAGAATATTCCGAAAAAATCCGTTTTTCAGATTGTATTACTCCAAGAATCGTAAGCTTCTGATCCTAAGTGATTTGGAAGTATGAACTAGAATACCTAAAATCAGTTATTCTTTCAATTATCTCTAACAATTAACCATTTACAACTATGGAAAAATTAACAAATGACCAGATGGAAAATCTGGTGGGTGGAAACGATTATTGTGCAAATCTCTATGCGACTATTTTTATTGGTCCATTTCAGGGGAGCGATGAGCTTTATGCTATGGCAGTACAATACTTTGATACCTATTGTCGAGATTATGATCCCCAAGCCTAACTCGATTTGAAGTGAAGGGAGAATTTCTCCCTTCATTCCTTTATCTCTAAATCAACAATTTCATGCTTAAGATATTTATTTTAATTTTAATAATTGATCCAACGCTTCTATTTGGAAAGTGGGGTTTAAAGTTTGCTGAAGCACACTTTAATATGATTAATTCACCTGCATTCCATGCAACCCCAAAGGAACAACAAGATGAAATTATTCAAGTAAATGAACTATACCTTAAAAATGCTTATTTAGAGTTTAAAAAGGATACAGTTTATTGGGTTGATGTTAATCCAAGAGATAAAAATATTGTTCATAAAAAGGGGAAATGGATAATTATTGGAGATACTTTGAGAATTTTTGATTATGATAAAATTTATACTTACAACTATTTAATTGAATTAAGTCGAGAAGAAGAATTATATACTAGATTGATTTTTCCAAATGGAGATTTAGCTAGAAGTAGGGATGTTTATTCGAAAGTTGATTTAGGTAAATAGTTTGGATCAGTATATTTTCAATATAAAATAAATTAAATATTAATTTATTTTAACCATTAACAACTATGGAAAAATTAACAAATGAACAGATGGAAAATCTGGTGGGATCAGGGTATTGTGAGGATGCTGAACTGCTGCTTTTTGGAGGAGGTTTTCAAGGATCAGATGAGCTTTGGCTTTTACTTTATGATACTTGGGTGGTAAATTGTCCTCAAGCTTAATTGAGTTGCTAGTCTGCATTCTTATGTAGGCTAGCTTTTTAATCGAAAATCTTTACGATGAACTTTATATTTGTCTTACTCCTAGTAACCTCCTTGTTTTATAATAGTAATTTAGAAGGAAGGTGGAAGTTGATTGATTTTACTGGTTTTACGACTATGGTCGGTAGCGATGCATTTAAAAAATTGTCGGAGGAAAAGAAGTTAGATGCTATTCAAGGTATGGAATTCGTTTTGAATAATACCTTTTATTCATTTCAGAAGGACTCTATTTTTTTCACGAATGCAGGTCCTGACTTCTCTGTCTCGGAAAAGAAAGGAAAATTTCTCTTAAAATCAGATACTCTGATTGTTTTTGAATCTGGAAAAGTAAACCCTATAAAGTTCTTTATATCTTCTGTAAATGATTCGAATCTGAAATTAAGGTTTGTAAGAAAAGGTGGAGAACTTGGCCCGACCGAAATGACTTTTGAAAGAGTGGATTAAGGACTTAAATGTTTTCTTTAGCAAGTAATGAAGGTACTTCTTATCATATACTTTATTTTTTATGTTCTTTTCTATTTCTTAATTGATTATGTTGTTTTGAATGATTTGGTTCTTTATGAATTTTATTCTGATAAGTTTTCCGAATCTCGAGTTTATGAGTTGCTTGATTTTCGCAAAGAATGGCTCTGGGTTACTTATCCTATTAAATTGCTGATTCAACTGATAGCCCTTCAGATTCCTGCTATGCTGATTTATTTGGGTTTGTATTTAGCTAAATATGAAATCAGTTATAGAAAGGTCTTTGGGGTAGTTCTTATTTCTGAGTTTATTTTCTTTATTCCCCTGCTGATCAAAATTATATGGTTTTCCTTTCATCCCGTATCGATGGAGTCGGTTCGTTTGTTTGCGCCACTGTCTTTATTTAGTTTATTTGATGCTGAGTCACTTCAGGAATGGTTGTTTTATCCTTTCAAAGTATTGAATGTTTTTGAAGTCGTTTATTGGATACTCATGGCTTTCCTCTTAGCCAAATATTTGAAGAGCTCCTTGGACGCTATGCTTAAAATAGTATTGGGATACTATGTAAGCTTTCTTTTTTGTTGGGTAGTTTTTGTCATGTTTATTTCCTTGGGAAACAGCTAGTGCTATGCAGATAAAATATGTTTTCCCTTTTCTGCTAGCTGGATTGATCATGATTGGTGCTTGGATTGGTTTCTCTAGGTATACCACAAAGCAGGAATTGCAATCAACCTACAGTTCTATTCCTTCAATCATGTTGACTTCAACAGATGGTGATTCTATAAATTTGAAAACCGAAGGTGATTCTGTCCCTTCTGTACTAATCTACTTCAATTCCTCCTGTCCGATCTGTCAGTCTGAGGCTGAGTTAATTGAAAGAAGTTTTAGATCGGATTCGCTCACCCGTTTTTTATGGGTTTCCTCCGAATCAGTGGAGGAAGTCAAGAATTTTGCTGCAGACTATAGCCTTGATAGTTTGGATACGCACCGCTTTTATTCCGATATCCTTTTTAGACTGGCCTCTGCCTTTCGATTGACTGGAGTCCCCGCTACCTTTGTCTATGATGCCGAGGGGAATCTGGTGGACTATACCTTGGGTGCGGTATCGATGTCAGACTTGACCCTTTCCATCCAAAAAGCTCATGATCGCTCCCGCTAAGATACCTGTAGTCAAGCAGCAGGCAAGTTCTGACTGTGGAGTGGCCTGTTTGGCTTCGGTGATTCGGTATTTTGGAGGCGAGCGTTCGATAGAGTACCTGCGTCACTTGAGCGGCACAGCCATTCAGGGCACGACGGTTTTGGGTTTGGTGGAAGCAGCCCGGCAGCTGGGTATGGAAGGTGATGCTTTTCGAGTAAAGCAAATGAGTTACTTGGATGAGCTGGAGTTTCCTGTCATTCTTCATGTGGTGATAGACCAGAAGTTAAGCCACTTTGTGGTGTGCTATGGCAAAAAAGGACAGCAGTATCAGCTGATGGATCCAGCTTTGGGAGCTCGCTGGCTCACGGAGGTAGAGCTTTTGGAAATCTGGCAAAGCAGGACTTTGATATTGATGCAACCTGGTTTCGAGTTTGAGACCTCGAAAAGTAGCCGTCAGAAAAAGAGAAAATGGATTCTGGATCTAATCCGTCCGGATTTTCCCATTTTGTTGATATCGGGTTTTCTGGGTTTGGTCACCACGATCCTGGGGCTGGCGGTAGCGGTATTTTCCCAAAAGCTGATCGATGAATTTCTTCCTAATCAAGCCTGGCAAAAGCTGAGTTTGGGTCTGGTTTTGCTTTTGGTCCTATTGATCGGAAGATCGGTGCTCAGCTATCTGCGTTCTTCCATTTTGGTGCGTCAAAGCAAAGAATTGAATCTCCGACTGATCAGCGGATTTTTTGAGCAATTGCTTGGATTGCCCAAGGTGTTTTTTGATTCCCGAAAAGTCGGTGATATCACCTCCCGGATGAATGATTCCCGCCGAATTCAGCGGGCGGTATCGGTCTTGACTACCGAACTGATGGTGGACTCCTTTGTGGTCATCGTGTGCACGGTTTCCATTTTCCTCTACTCTTGGGAGATTGGATGTTGGGTTGCTGTTTTTCTCCCCGTTTATTTTCTTCTGGTTTACCGATACCACAGGCCGATTCAAAAGGGTCAGAAAGCAGTGATGATGAGCTATTCGGGTTCGGAATCGGGTTTCATCGATACGCTCACTGGCATAGGAGCCGTCAAGGGGGATTCTAAAGAGGGGCTGTTTTTGAAAGTTAATCAAAGTGCCTACCGATGATTTCAGGATGAAGCTTTTGCCTTAGGACAAGTCAGCAATCGCTTGGGCTTGGTATCCCAACTGGCGGGTGTGGTATTTTTGGTTTCTGTTTTGGGCACTTGCTGCTATCTGGTGGCACAAAATCAAATGGAACTGGGAGTCTTGGTGGCGATCAGCGGAATGCTGGGAATGCTGGTTCCGGCAGTGAACAAACTGGCCCTTGCCAATCTTCAAATTCAGGAGGCAACGATCGCAGGAGATAGACTCTATGAATTTGTACAGCTTAAACAGGAGCAAGTGGAAGAGGGAGCGGAGATTCCTGAGACGGTAACCCGGATTCAGGTGGAGAACTTGAGTTTCCGCTTTCCCGGCAGAAAACTACTCTTCGACGAGTTGAGTTTTGAACTGAAGCAAGGAAAATTGAGCGTGCTATTGGGTGAATCCGGGGGTGGTAAAAGTACACTCTTACAAGTTTTGATGGGTTTTTATGCCCCCGAATCGGGATCTATCCTGATCAATGAGGATAGGTCAATGAAAGCTATTTCTAAAAAAAGCTGGCGTGAACAGGTGGGATATGTGCCTCAGGAGATTAAGATTTTCACCGGGAGTCTGGGGTATAACCTCAGCTTGGATCCCAATCCGGCTTGTTTTGAACAGGTGGTTCGAAGATGTCAGTACTTGGGATTGCATGAGTTTTTCGAGCGGATGCCACAGGGCTATTTTACCCAAGTGGGAGAAGAAGGAGTGAATTTATCGGGAGGCCAAAAGCAGCTGGTGGGCATTGCCAGGGCTTTAATCAAACGTCCTAAGGCACTTCTGCTGGATGAATTCACCGGAGCCATGGATCGCATGACCGAGCAGAAAATGCTAGACTTGATCCTGAAGGTGAAGAAAGAGATTCCTGTTTTGGTAGTCACACACCGTATCCGACCTGCCCTGCTTGCAGACGAAGTGATGATTTTGGATCAAGGTAAACTGGTGGAAGTGGGTACGCCAGAGCTATTGGCTCAGGGAGAAAACCTGCTTTCGGGAAGTTTGAGGGATTTGATTAAATGCTGAGTCAGCTGCACCTTATTGGCAAGTCGGCCAATACTTGTGCAAAGTACCGTAGTTACGAGGTAAGCAGATATCGAGGTAGGAAAAATATAGTGATTGATACTGTTGTTTTTTTACTCTTCCAAACTTAACTAACCTAAAAATCTGCTCTACCCTTCGTAATTCGTACCTCGTAAATCGTAAATAGAGAGAAAGATGAACTAGAGACAGATTCTCGGCTATAACTTGGTTATTATTGTCACTAAGAAAAAGCCCCCTACAATCTATTCATGATGATAGGGCTCTCCTCTTAAAATAGTAAAGGCACGGTAAATCTGCTCCGCCAAAAATATTCGGATCATCTGATGGGAAAAGGTCATTTTTGAAAGGGAAATTTTTCCATTTGCACGTTGGTAAACAGCATCAGAGAATCCATAAGGTCCGCCGATCACTAGTACCAACTGCTTGATACCGGAATTCATTTTCCCTTGTAAAAAAGTCGAAAATTCCACGGATGTCATGCTTTTCCCTTTTTCATCCAGAAGTATTACCCAGTCTGTCGTACTGATTTTTTTAAGGATCGCCTCTCCTTCTTTCGCTTTTTGTTGGCTTTCTTGTAGAGATTTGGTGTTTTTAAGGTCAGGGATAATTTCCCAATCCATTCGAATGTAGTGTTGTAATCTTTTCGAATAGAGCTCTTGTAATTCAAGAATGGCAGAATGGTCTGTTTTGCCGATAGCGATAATTTTAAGCTGCATAGGAGATCCTACTAGGTGATAATGAGGTCTTTTAGGTTTAAATCAAATATTTACCGTTTAAAAATCTTCAAACGAATTTAACAAACATATTAATAATCAAACTGTTCTACTGCAACAAACCAAAATCAACTATCATGAAAAAAGTAGTAAGTATGATTGCGATGGCAATGTTTTTCGTTGCCTCCTCATTTGCCCCAAAAACAGATTCAGTTCACGAAGTAGAAGCTGACATCGTAGATTTGGCAGTAAGTACCGATTTCTTGTCCACATTAGTTGCCGCAGTGAAAGCTGGTGACTTGGTAGACGTTTTGAAAGGAGATGGTCCATTTACTGTTTTTGCACCAACCAATGATGCTTTCGCAGCACTTCCAGCAGGTACACTCGAAAGCCTTTTGAAGCCAGAAAACAAAGAAAAGCTTGTGGCGATTTTGACTTACCATGTCGTACCTGGAAAGGTGATGTCAACTGACCTTAAGAATGGTCAGAAAGCTAAAACCGTACAAGGTGGAGAAGTAACTGTCTCTTTGAAAGATGGAAAAGCGATGATCAATGATGCTACTGTGACTGCTGCTGATATTGAAGCAGACAATGGAGTAGTTCACGTAATTGACAAAGTGATTCTTCCAAAAATGTAATCCACTACCAACAAAAATTTCAAAGCCTGTTTGGAAAATAATCCAAACAGGCTTTTTTTAATGTTTAGGTTCCCATATCAACCTGAGAAAAGAACTCAGCCTTTCATTATTCCTACTCAATGGAATGCCCGTCACGATACCAATCATCAAATTATCGGCGATTCCGACCCGCATTTGAGGTCTTAGGACAGCATGAAAATCATTTTTTTCATCAATTGTCTTGTTGATCTCCACGCCTATAAAATTTCGTGTCCCGGATATCATGTAATGAAAACTAGTATTGACATCGTATGATACGTTTGTCTTAGCCTCAGCAAATTTTCGTTCTATCATGGGTCCGGTGTAGATCAGCGAATGGAAATTAGAACCCCATCTTTTTGCCACCACAAGGAATGGATTATAAACATTCCCTTGGAGCAATGGTCTTCCGAAATTTTTGAAATCAGATAATTCAAATTCGTGGATATATCCCAAGGCCATGGAAGTGGCAATATATTCGTTGACGAAAAAGGACCATTGTGCTGCTAGTTTCAAACTATTAAGCCGATTTGAAGGAAGGCTTTCTCTACTGAAATTTCTGCTATTGGGGGTGTAGAAGGTAAAAGGTAATTCCACTTCAAGGCCTAAGCGATCTAAGGGTGCCCACTCATACTCGATCAGCGCTTCATAGGAATCAAAATCCAAATTATCGGTAAGCCCTACTCCCAAATTCCATTCTTTCTCACCTTTTCTAGCCCCCAAGTCACGGATAAGATCGATGTATAAGGGTTCGGCATGAAGTACCTTATCTGGCTTTTTTTGATTTTCTATTTGCTCGATGTATAAGCTATCTTTTTTTGCATTTGATATTTGGCCATATATAGCCGTGTGAATCCATAGCAGGGCTATAGAAATCACAATTATTTTTGATTTCATGTTTTAAAATTTTAGAATGGAAAAATTGCCCAAAATGAATGAGCTTTTCTGCTTGTGAAAAATCAGGCTTTGGGAGGCGGTGAGGTAAGTTTCCCATAGCCATTTAAAATGTGAACTCGTAGGTCGGCAGAACTGTAGTTTTTTGAAAAAAAACGGGAATTTTTCGAATCAAGGATTGATTCTTTTTGGCAAAAAAAATCGATTTTAAGATTGACTTTACTTTTCTGATCATCCCCATCAGGATCTTCATATTCTTCAAACGCATCCTCAAATCCCATAATCTGTTCCAGTACGACTTCGACCATACTTTCCTGATCATTTATCGAGAGATCTTCTTTTTGATATCTTGAAGTAGCGTCAGGATTATCAGCACTGAGATTGAACAGATACAGCGAAAAAATACCCCAAAAAACATTGGTAAACCGACTGTTTCTCAATGTCTGAATCATTTGCCGTCTGATTTTGATTAGTGCTTAAAGTGAGGATAATCCATGTATTCAAACGAGAAAGACTACCCGATTTGTTATTTTATCAGCTCTTTTCGCTTTAGAATCGTCTCCAGAAATTTCCGCTCATTTTCAGAGTTGAAGATTTTATAGGGTAAATGAATAAACTGAGCTTTAGATAGATAAAGTACAAAGGCGTCTTTAGGCATTTCAGCTTTTTTGATCATATTCCACTGAATGGGCATGCCTTGTTTGGTATTGACTTTCATCATGATTTGACGAGAATCTATTTCGTAGGCCAATTTCTCAAAAATCACCTTATTCTGTTCCATTTGGGTTACACCCGCGAATTGAATTACCCAAAACAGCACGTAGAGACCATATCCAAGCAATCCGCCGATAATCCACCAAATCGATGGAATCCAAAAGTAGCCGCAGCAAATAGCCAAAGCGATAAGGATAACCCACCATTGCTCTTTGAGTACATTCACAAGGCCCATCTTGATGTAGGTACCAGTTGGAAGTTGGTATTTTTTTGTTTTTATAATCATTTTATGGTCTTTTTCAGGGCGCAAATATCCATGTATCCTTGGGATTAACCAAATCACTTGCTAAGGTTCTGAAAGTCTAATCCAAACAAAATGGCTTTCGGATTGCTTCGAATAGTGTATTCGATTAACTTAAGAGAAATTATTTGGGTATGAGTAGCTTGATGATCAATCTTTTCTTGGCGGGCTTTGCATATGTTATCATCATATATTTTGTCGCGATGATGACCAAAAACAGCCTGCGAAATGGAAAGAATGGAAGTGATGATGGAGATGGGGGAATCGAGAACTTCAAGCCTCCTAAAATCGATTTACCTCCCGGAGTCATCTGGCCTAAAGACTCCCCAAAGAAAACCAAACCTGATCCGGTAGAACTCTAGCTACATTTGGGACAAATACCAGTCACCAATAAGCTCATTTCTCGCTTTTTATACCCCTTGGGTAATTTCACACCGGGTAAGGAAATATCCTCTAAGCAGCTAGTATCTCCGCAAACCTCACATTTGAAATGTACATGCTCATGATCGTGATCATGTTCATCCTCATGTGAGCAGAGAGCATATTTTGTGGCCCCGCTATCATCCAAAACTTTATGAATAATATCCTGCTCTAAAAAAGTATTGAGCGTTCGATAGATCGTCACTCGGTCAAAGTTACTCTTGAGTTTTTCTTCCAAATCACTGTGTGCCAAGGCTACCTGCCGATCCAAAAACTCCTGAATGATGTCTAATCGACAATCTGTGATCCGAAGCTTATGACTTTTTAATATTGTATGTGGGTTGACCATATCGTAGCATTCCAAATTACTAATATAAATAAAACGAAAAAAGGGCTTCCTTTCGGAGGCCCTTTTCAAGTATTTTAAAAGGATTTTACTTAGGCTCGAAAATCATATCGATGCGGGCATCCAAATCCTCTAAGTGTAACTTCGACATGCGGTCAGAAGTTCTTGGGATGGCTGCTTTTATTTGTCTTTGGAGGGTTTTCAATTCTCCTCTTACCATTGGTCTGATGTCAGACTGAGATGCATTGATCTGAGGTCCAAGGAATCTTCGGAACTGGGCAGGTACTTCTACTTCTCCAGTCATAAGAAGCTCCAATCGCTCAATGTGTGCACGCTGAAGTGCTCTTCTGTGCACATCGATGCTAGAGCCTCTGCTCAATTCTGTCCAAATTCCTTTGCGAAGATCATCGAATAGCTCGGTCATTCTGTAAGCCTCGCTTCCGTTAAGTGCTTCATTTTCTATTACTCTACCCAAGCGACCCCACTCAAGGATTCCATTGAGTGTATTGACTTGTAGGCTACGGATTCGCTCTAGCGCACCGAAATCTCCTGTACGGGCAATGATTTCTTCTTCCATCAACCAACTTGGCGTTTGGAAGAGGTTTTCATTCAAGAAAGCCACAGCTGACTGCTGCATTTCTTTAGAATTGTGTGTGTAGACTGGCTCTTCCTGACCTGAAGCGCGATAGACTTCCATCACACCACCTACGTGAGTTCGGACATGTCCCATGTATCGGTTGAATTGACCCAAAACCTGGCCATACATTTCTTCTAGATCGCTAAAGTCCTTGTAAGGCTTTTCTTCTTCTCGTGTCCACTCCATCAAGTTTGGCATGATACGCTTTAGGTTTTTGATACCGTACTCAGATGCAAGCATGGAGTTGTCTCCCAAATCTTCGCTCTGAGTAGTAGGATCGTAGCTATTGCCTTGACGGCCATATCGGTAGACAGGATCTCCCTGCTTTTCCAAGATCCATTGATCTAGTATAGCCAGTTCTTCTTCTGGAGTGCTGGCCTCAGGAATTGGCTTGTAACCCCACATGATCGCATACTTATCGTATGGTCCCACATCTGGCATCAAAGAAACACCCTCGTCTTCCGGCTGTGCTACATAATTGAATCGAGCATAATCCATGATAGATGGAGCTGTTCCCATTGTTTTGGTGAATTCCGGGTCACGAAGCTTCTCGACCGGATAAGCATTGGAGGAGGCGAAGTTGTGCGGAAGACCTAGTGTATGTCCTACCTCGTGGGCAGATACAAATCGGATCAATCGTCCCATCACTTCATCCTTAAACTTTACGCTTCGAGCTTCAGGATTTACAGCTGCTGTTTGGATGAAGAACCAGTTTCTCAATAGGTTCATCACATTATGGTACCAGCCGATATCAGATTCGATGATTTCACCTGATCTAGGGTCGGATACGTGTGGCCCATATGCATTTTGAATGTCAGAAGCAAAATAACGGATTACAGAATAACGTGCATCTTCTGGACTCCAGCTTGGATCTTCTTCTGGGCTAGGAGCTTCTTTGGCGATGATAGCATTTTTGAAACCTGCAGCTTCAAAAGCCTTTTGCCAGTCCTCAACACCTTGCTTTAAATAAGGCACCCACTTCTTAGGAGTAGCTGGATCGATGTAATAGACGATCGGTTTAACTGGTTCAACCAATTCACCTCTCTTGAACTTCTCCATATCTTCCGGCTTGACTTCCAATCTCCAACGATCCAGGTATCTTCTTGATTCAGCTTTTTGGGCATCAGCACCATAGTCTACATAGGATCGGCTAAACCAGCCTACTCGTCTGTCTGATAATCGCTGCATCATTGGCTCCTTTGGCAGAAGGACCATGGAAGAGTTCATCTCCAAAGTAATTAATCCTGTAGAGCTATTTGATGGAGGATTCTGCGCTGAGTAGGTCATGACATAGCGAGCCTCAATATTGATTGGGTAGGTGTGAATGTGCTTGATGTAAGATCGATCACTATCCAATCGCTGTACTCTGTATTGGGTACGTCTGTTGCGAGGTAAGCCTAAGGCCTGTACATCCTTTGCAAAGAGATCCGTTGCTTCGATGACGATTCCAGTAGAATCAGTTGCATTGGATTTGACTTCAAATTTTTGAAGGATGGGCTCCAAATTGGAGTTTTTTACCGCCTGAGCGATCGGAAGAGAATCAGCTGCAAAATTGTCAACCGAAACTACTTTCAGGAGAATCATATCTCCTTCTTTTTCCCATCGTAGCATCATGGTATTGGTACGCTCGCCACCATAACCTAGTCCGTCTGCGGTTTTAGCGATGGTAGTGACCATGAGCATGTCTCTGCCAAGCAAAGAGTCTTGAAGCTCATAGAAGTATTTATCATCTATTTGATGGACTTTGAAAAGCCCTTCCATAGTTTTTGCCTCCTTGGTGATGACATCCTTGTAGGGTTTAGGTCCCTTTTTGTTGCCATTGCCATTGGAAGGCTTAGCTGCGGGGGCTGCGGGAGTATTTTTGGCATCTTTTTTCTTTTTCCGCTGCGCAAAGCTGTCCTCGGAATAGAACATAACACCAAGAATTCCCACTAGAAACATTAATCTCCTGAGAAATTTGGGTAGTGTGTTTTTCATAAACCTTATTTTTATTTTCATTTAAAGTAACTTTCAAAATTAAGCTTGTGCATCCATCCGAACTTATTATTTGATGGGCGGTTAATAATTAAAATTAAAGGCAGAACCTTGGGAATTAGGAAAAATATAGGAATTGTAGGGGGAGGGCTTGCCGGCTTGGTTTCTGCATATCTACTGGTCAAAAACGGACATTCGGTCCAGCTTTTTGAGAAAAAAAACTATCCGTTTCACCGTGTTTGCGGCGAATACCTATCCAATGAAGTGGTCGATTTCCTCAAGCGTGAAAGTCTCTTTCCGGAATCCTTGGATATTCCACAGATCAATACTTTTGAGTTTTCGGATACTTTTGGGCAGAATGTTTTAGCCGATTTGGATCTTGGAGGAATTGGTATCAGTCGCTTTGTCCTAGATGATTTTTTATATCAAAGAGCAAAAGCATCCGGGGCGACTATTCATACAGGTATTCAGGTTCAAGAAGTGACTTTTATGGAAGGAGAAAATTCCTTTGAAGTTACGTTGACTGATGGGAAGACCTTTTCTTTTGATTATGTGATTGGTGCTTTTGGAAAGCGGTCTCGGATTGACTCCGAGATGGGGCGGGCTTTTACGCAAAAGCGCTCTCCCTTTATTGGCGTCAAATACCATATCCGGATTGATCGGCCAAGAAATGTGGTGGCTTTGCACAATTTCAAGCGGGGCTATTGCGGTATCAATGCAGTAGAAGGTAATCGCTTTAATCTTTGCTACTTGGGTAGAAGAGAGGATTTACGGAAATATGGTTCTATTCCTGATATGGAGCAGGAAATTTTATGGAAAAACCCCCATTTGAATCGGATTTTTCAGGAAGCTGAGTTTCTTTTTGACAAACCAGAAGTCATCAACGAGATTTCTTTCGAGAAGAAATCACCCGTGGAGCAGCATATCCTGATGACAGGAGATGCAGCTGGCCTCATCACCCCGCTCAATGGAAACGGGATGGCGATGGCTATTCATGCCGCTTATTTGGTGGCTGAGACTTTAGACCAATTTGATAAGCGGGAAGAAATCGAATCAAATTATCGAAAAGTGTGGAAGGCGCATTTTGAAAATCGTCTCACTCTAGGAAGGTGGCTTCAGCGACTTTTTGGATCGAATATGACTTCATCTTTCGCCCGAAAGCTTTTGGCTGACTATCCCTATTTCTCCAGAAAAATAATTCAAAATACACACGGAGAGCCTTTTTAACCCGGTTGTTCTGGGTTTAATACCCAAACACCTGCATCACTTGGGTGTATTCCAAGAAGAAATAGATGAAGAAAGCATTCAAAACGATCGCTGAAATCCAATTCATTCCCATTGCCCAGGAGTAAGTAGCATAGCGATCAGGCTGTCTGCGGACAAAGGCAAACCAAATCAAGAAATACAGGACGATGGGAGCCATCGCTCCCAAGAATACCCAAAGTATAGGCTCTAGACCCTTATCCAGAAAATACCAGCCAAATCCTGCTCCGGTAAGTGTGAAGAATAATGCTGAAAAGGAAAAGGTCCCGATTATTCCAAGTTTTCTACTTAAAGTCATATCCCCACGTCTTTCATCCTCAGAGTGCTGATAGACTTGTGTGAGGGGGTAATTCCCCCAAAGCATCAAAGAGGTTAGAAACCCCGGGATCACTACGTGGGACTTAACTATCACATCCCATCCAAAATCACTCAGTCCCGCATAGGCCATAGCAAAGGTAAAATAGCCCTGAAAAAGGCCGGCGATTAGCCAACTTAGCCAAGGATATTTCTTTAGCCGGATGGAAGGATGTGAATAGGCCATGCTTACTAGTCCATAGACCAGAATCATACTTGCAAATTCCCAGTTGATCAGCCATCCTAAACCAATAGCTATCAGGAAAAAAACCATAGATAAAGCCCATAGGTCTTTGGTGACCGTGGGTGGTTTTTTCAAACCTCCAATGCTCTCAGTATCCTTGTCATAGTAGCTGTTGTATCCATTGGAAGAAGGGTAAAGGAAAAGATGTAAGGCTAAGAAAACGTACAATAATCTACTCTCATTGAGATTGGGAGTAAGTCCCAAGGCAAACAGAAATACCGGCATCAAAAAGAGTGAAAAAGGGATGCGGAGGTGAAGAATACTGGATCGGGTAATCATAGAATGAATAACCTTTGCGTTAAATTTAGGTTTCCTAAGAAGTGCTTCTAATGTAAAGATTATCCGCTAACTTACCTGCATGCCTTTTATCAATCGTATCGGCCGGGCCAATCCCGGCAGCCCTGTAGCCCAAGAATCCATCGCTAAATTCATGAAAATTGCTCATGGATTGGATGCATTGGAAGGGAGAAAACTTGATTTTTTATATCGAAAGTCAGGTATTCAAAGTCGATACAGTGTGCTGGAAGATTTTGAGCAGGATTCGGTGGAGGATTTCTCTTTTTTTCCAAAAAATGAAACCCTAGAACCCTTTCCAGGCACAAAAGCCCGGATGGATGTTTTCGCCAAAGAGGCACCAAAGATTTCGCTGGAAGCTGTCCAAAACTGTCTAAAAGATTCTCCGGTTCAGCCTAGTGATATCACGCACATGATCTTGGTGTCTTGCACAGGTATGCTTGCTCCTGGGGTCGAGATGCAATTGATGGAAGCGCTGGGAATGAATCCGGCCACAGAACGCTATTGCATTCATTTTATGGGTTGCTATGCAGCCTTTTCAGGAATCAAATTGGCTGATAAAATCCTTCGTGCAGAGCCGGATGCCAAGGTGCTTATGGTAGCAGTAGAACTTTGTACCCTGCATTTTCAGAAAGCCTACACAGAGGATAATTTATTGGCTAATTCTCTTTTTGGAGATGGAGCGGCTGCGGTCTTGCTTTCCAATCAGGCGGAAGGCTTTGAAATCAAAGATTATTCTTGTGCCATCCTTTCACAGGGAGCCAAGGATATGGCTTGGAGTATCGGTGATTTTGGATTTGAAATGTCACTCAGCAAATACGTTCCGGGGATTTTGAATGAAGGAGTAGAGCAGCTGAAGGCTGAATTTGAAAACCGGTTCAAGCTTTCAAAGATTCGAAATTTTGCCGTGCATCCTGGTGGAAAGCAAATTTTGGAAAAGGTCCAGGAGGCCTTTGGCTTTGACCCTAAGTGTAACCAACATGCTATGAGCATTCTTCGGCAGTTTGGCAATATGTCTTCTGTTACTATTTTATTCGTGTTGCATGCTATGCTTTCGGATCAGTCACTTTCAGGAGACATACTCAGTATGGGTTTTGGTCCGGGACTGACACTAGAGACACTTTTGCTTGCTAAATCATGATTGATTTCTCCCAAAGAAGTACGCAGAAAGAGTGGATGGATGATCTGGAATGCGAAGGTGAGGTTTTGGAGCAAACTTTAAAGGAACTCAAGACAATCAATCGCTGGCTAGGAGGGAATCATGTCACTACCGATGGAATTCAAAAATTAATCAATGCAGCACCGCCAAAGGGCCGATGGAAGGTAGTGGATATAGGATGTGGAGGAGGGGATATGTTGCGTGTCATGGATGATTGGGCGATCAAAAACGGTCAAAACATAGATTTTGAGGGAGTTGACGCTAATCCAAACATCATTGATCTCGCCAAAACTAGATTATCTGACAAACCTTCTATAAATTTGTCAGTACAAAATGTCTTCGAAGAGGCATTTGTGGAAGAAAAGGCGGACATTATTACTTGCACCCTTTTCACCCATCATTTTACGGATAGCGAATTAGTGGCCTTGCTTAGTACGTTGCTTCAAAAGGCCAATCTTGGGATCGTCATCAATGACCTGCACAGACATCCTCTAGCTTATCATAGCATTCGACTTTTGACCAAGGGATTTAGCAAATCCCCGATGGTTGTGAACGATGCGCCCCTTTCGGTGCTGAGAAGTTTTAGTCGCCAAGATTGGAATAATATCTTGGGTCAAGCGGGAATATCCGATTTTTCGCTCCGTTGGTTTTGGGCGTTTCGATGGCAAGTGGTGATTTCTGTTTGAAAATAGAATTTACTTTAACTTAAAATCAAATAGTATGGAAATTACACCAGAAATGGTCGATTCACTTATTGCACAAGGTATAGATCTTGTGCGGCTTATTATTCCCAAATTGATCTATGCGGCCTTATTTTACCTGGTAGGTCGATTTATAATTGGTAAGATTCTCAAGGGTTTCAATAAAGTGCTGGAAAAGCGTGACAAGAACCCCTCATTGAATGACTTCTTAAGTGGCGTGGTAAAAGCTGCGCTGTATGTTTCCCTTTTTATTGGAATTGCTACCGTCTTGGGAGTTCCCTTGACCTCCTTCGTGGCGATTTTGGGTGCTGCAGGTTTGGCCATCGGTCTGTCACTTCAGGGATCCCTTTCCAATTTTGCTGGCGGAGTCTTGATCTTGGTATTTAAGCCATTCAAATCCGGAGATGTGATCGTCGCACAGGGTCATACAGGAGTAGTCAAGCAAATCGGGATAATTTATACCCGAATGACCACTTTTGACAACAAAGAAATCATCATCCCCAATGGTGGGCTGGCAAATTCGGATGTAGTCAATATGAGTACGCAAGAAACCCGAAGAGCTGATTTGACAGTAGGAGTGGCTTATGGTACCAATATCAAAGTAGCCAGGGAGACTATCTTGGATATTTTCAAAAATGATAAGCGGGTACATCAGGATCCAGAGCCAGTAGTCTTCTTGAATAATTTTGGAGATAGTAGCCTGGACTTGGTAATCAGAGCCTGGACTGATGCGGGTGATCTTTGGCCAGTCTATTTTGATACCATGGAGGCCATCAATACTGCCTTTGAGGAGAAAGGAATTGAGATCCCTTTCCCACAACGAGTGGTGCATCAGGGTAAAGACTGATTGCATTGGCATTTTCAAAAAAAGGAGGCTTTCGGGTCTCCTTTTTTTTGGTTTTTGTCTGAAGTTGATTAAGGAAAATCAGATTGAAAAAATGCCCGTTGGTCTCCATTGGAGAAAGTAGATGTGTATTTAAAGATTTTCCGGTTCGTGAGGACAAAAACTTGGGTTAGGGGACTCAATCTTGAATAGGAATGTGGCCTTAGCCCATTCTCCAAAGAGTTCTCTAAATTGAAAATGGCTTTTGCCAGAAGGTTTATTTCAACCGGATAGAATCAGTTTGTGAGGATACGAAAGGGACGATTCATAGGATGAATTTTAAAACGCTGTCGGACAAGTTCAATAACCTTCATCAAGCCAAATCATCCACCAAAACCTTGTAGGTAGGATCTTCGATGATATTGATATCGATGATTTGGTCTGCCTTGGAAAGGAGCTTTCTACAGTCTGGGCTCAAATGACGCAGATGGACTTTTTTGCCCACCTTTTGGTAGCGCTCCGTGATTTTATTCAATGCTTCGATTGCTGACATATCCACCACTCGGCTTTCTTCAAAGTCGATAATCACCTCTTCTGGGTCATTCAATACATCAAACTTTTCGCCGAAGGCAGTCACCGAACCGAAAAATAAAGGCCCAAACATCTCATAGTGTTTCACGCCCTTTTCATCCACATACTTTCTGGCGCGGATTCGCTTGGCATTGTCCCAAGCAAAAAACAAGGCAGCCAAAATTACCCCGATCAATACTGCGAGAGCTAAATTATGGAGAACAGCAGTAATCAAAGTGACCAAAAACATCAAGAAAATATCCTTTTTGGGCATCTTGGTGATGGTGCGGAAACTCGCCCATTCAAAAGTCCCAATCGAGACCATGATCATCAATCCGGTCAAGGCAGCCATGGGTACTTGTTCGATTAGGCTAGACCCAAACACGATAAAGACCAAAAGCATCACTGCAGCGACAATTCCCGAAAGTCTTGCTCGGGCTCCAGAAGACACATTGATCAAGCTTTGACCGATCATCGCGCAGCCACCCATCCCGGAGAAGAATCCGGAGGCAACATTGGCAGCTCCTTGTGCTATGGCTTCTTTGTTACTTCGACCTCTTGTCTCGGTGATTTCATCAACAATATTGAGGGTCAAAAGCGACTCGATCAAACCTACCCCCGCCATAATCGCTGCGTAGGGGAAGATGATTTGTAAAGTTTCTAAGTTGAAAGGGATAGCCGGAATGTGAAAAGGAGGAAAACCACCTTTGATACTTGCCATGTCTCCCACTGTTTTGGTATCTATTCCAAAGGCCACCACAATTCCAAAGACTACTAAGATAGCTGTAAGAGAAGCGGGAACAGCCTTGGTGAGTTTTGGAAGTCCCCAAATGATCAACATGGTCAAGAGTACCAAGGCAAGTAGTATATACAAGGTCTCTCCAGTAAGCCAGTTGCCATCTGCACCCTTAAACTGATCCAATTGAGACATGAAAATGATAATGGCAAGCCCGTTGACGAAGCCAAAAATGACCGGATGAGGAACCAAGCGGATGAATTTTCCCAGTTTGAGGCTACCTGCCAGAATCTGTATCAAACCGGAAAGAACCACTGCTCCAAACACGTATTCCACGCCATGCGTAGCCGCTAAAGTGACGATTACTACTGCAATAGCTCCTGTAGCACCGGAGATCATACCCGGACGTCCTCCAAAGATGGAAGTGACCAAGCCCATCACAAATGCCGCATACAAGCCGGTCAAAGGAGAAAGTCCCGCAATAAATGCGAAAGCAACTGCTTCCGGTATCAAAGCAAGGGCAACGGTCAACCCAGACAAAACTTCGGTTTTGTAATCTACTTTTTGGCTAAAATCAAATAGGTTGAAATACTTCTTCATAAGGCTGTTCAAATCAATGAAAGAGGAATGTTTTGGTGCGTTGAGGTCCCGGGTCCAGATTGGCAGTCCTGTGCTTCTTAGACAAATAGCAAAAATTAATGTGGCTTTTTTCGGGGCTTAAAGAATATCATTGCGTTACAAAGGTAATGGAATTGTTTTTGCCAAAGAAAATTTTGAAAAATAGAAGGTTAAGCTGACTTGTCTAAAGCGCTTTAAATCAGGCTTATCTCAGTTTGCAATCGATTTAGAGTATGGAAAAAATTTTTGAAAGATATTCGTCTAATCCAAGCGGCCTCTGGCGAGGGCGACAATTTTTCGCACGAATGAATGGAAATGTGGCTTTTAGCTTTTAATACTCAGCGAGGCTTTTTGAGTGTAGTCCAGAGGTTTTGAAAGAGAAAACAGAGCTTCGGAGAAGCGATTTGATTAGTGTGATCCTTATTTTGGTTCGTGGAGACACGAACCAAGGCTGAGCGATTTGATTCGTAATTCTAATTTCTTTTCGTGGAGATCTGAAGTCCGTCAGGCATTCCCGAACCGGGGCGGAGTTTTTAGGCTCAGGAAAACCGAATCATCGGATTTTATCCAATTCTTCACCGCAGTGGCGACAATACAGGTCACTTAATCCCAAACCTTCTTCACCGCAGGAATGGCAGGCTTTAGTATGTATAATTTCATCTGGCTTCCGTCTTTTGGCCATCTCCGAACTTACAATACCTGTTGGTACGGCAATGATGGCATAACCCAAAAGCATAATCAGGGATGCGATAAACTGTCCAAGAGGTGTCTCCGGAGTGATATCTCCAAAACCCACAGTAGTCAAGGTGACAATTGCCCAATACATCCCTCTCGGAATAGAGGTGAAGCCAGCTGCCGGACCTTCGACGAGATACATCAGGGTTCCCATGATTAATACCACTGTCAATACAGTAAACAAGAAAATCTGAATTTTGGCCATACTAGCCTTCAGCGATTCCTTGATAAAATCTGCCTCAGAAAGGTATCGTCCAAGCTTCAATATTCGGATTACGCGCAAAAGGCGAAGTGCTCTGACCACAGTGAGTAACTGGATATTTACTACAAAAAAGCTGAGGTAGACCGGAAGTATCGCCAAAAGGTCAACAATCCCAAAAAAGCTGGTAACATAGCGGAAGGTCTTGCTCGTCAGCCAAATACGAAGGATGTACTCGATCGTAAACAAAAAAGTGAAAAGTAGCTCCAAAATATAAAAAGTGTCTCCATACACATCATGCAGCTCGGCAACTGAATCCAAGACGGCCACTAGTACGGAGCCAAATATGAGAGCTAAAAGGACTAGGTCAAATGTGCGGGAAGCTTTGTCATTATGATCAAAGACAATCTGCGCAAGTCGCTTTTTGGTTAATTCCATGAGGGAAGATAAAAAAAATGAATTTCAGTTTTTACTGATCAGTCCAAAAAGTACACGCGCTTGACCCGGGTACTGATGTGGGTTAGTAACTCATAAGGAATCGTTCCGATGGCCTCAGCGAGGGGTGCCAATGGAATTTCTGCACCATAAATTAATACTTCATCTCCCACTTCAGCATCGATAGCAGTCACATCGATCATGACCATATCCATGCAGACATTTCCGATTACAGGTGCTTTCTTTCCTCTAATCAAAACATATCCCTTACCGTTGCTGAAGCGTCTGTCATAGCCATCTGCATAGCCAATGGGCAAGGTTGCGATTTTACCGCCATTGGGGAGTCTTCCTTTTCGAGAGTATCCAACACTTGCCCCTGCCGGTAAATCTTTGATTTGGGAAATGGTCGTCTTCAATTGACTGATGGATTGGAGTTCGGATGAGTAATTACCGGTGACTTCCACGCCGTAGAGACCTATACCCAGACGAACCATATCAAATTGATAATCCGGAAAGGCTACGATTCCAGCCGAGTTGAGTGCATGAAACAGTGGTTTTTCGGGTAGGAAAGCAGAGATTTCTGTACTCATTTCCTCAAAATCTTTCAATTGACTAAGCGAATACTCTTTTTCGTGGGACTCATCAGCAGCAGCCAAATGGGTATAAATGGACGCGATGCTAAGTTGGGGATGTTCTTGAATGAGCTTTTTGAGTTCCTCCAAATGAGCTTTTTCAAAACCCAATCGATGCATCCCTGTATCCAGATCTAGATGAATCTTCATGGCCTGACCTCCATGCTTGGACCATTCTCCTACAAGCTGAAAGAATTCCAAACTAAACACTACTGGTTCCAATTGATATTCCTGACAAAGACTCAGGGACTCTTCAGCAGGATTGAGAACCATGATGGGTAAGTGTATGCCCTGCTGCCGCAAAGCCACTCCTTCGTCTGTAAAGGCAACTGCCAAATAATCTGCTCCCAAAATCTGAAGATGATTGGCGATCTCCGGAGCCCCGCCTCCATAGGCAAAAGCTTTGACCATGACCATTACCTTGGTTTGGGCTTTGAGGAGCTTTTTATAAAAATTGAAATTATGGGTCAGGGAATTCAGATTGATTTCCAGAGTTGTTCCATGGATTCGCTGCTGCAGCTGATTGACAATTTTTTCAAACTCAAAAATCCTCGCTCCCGTGATTAGAAGCAGATCATTTTCGAAATTGAATGACTTGAGTTCTGCTAGCAAGCTTTGGGTAGTTGGAAACCAGGAGAATGAACTGATTTGGTGATTTTCTAAGGTTCGAATCTCTTTGCCCACCCCTATGATTAAGTCCAGTTGGTGATTCTTCAAAATTTCTGAAGCCTCTTGGTAGATTTGGGCTGCTTCCCCTTGCTGCAAGAAATCGGATAAAATTAAAATTTTCCTCCGCTTCGGTCGCTGCTGCTTCATAAAATCCAGAGCAACTCTCAGTCCTCCCAAGTCATGATTGTAAGTATCATCGATCAGTAAGCAATCCCGTATGCCCGCCTTTAGAGTCAGGCGCATGTCTACCGGTTTGAGATGACTTAGACCTTCTTGAATCTTTTGAGCTGGCAGACCCAAAGTCAAGGCTGCCACGATGCAATGGGTGATATTTTCAAGGGAAGCTGTGTCACGAAGCTGTGTCCGAAAAGTATGTGTGGACAGATCTTTTTTGATGAAAATAAGTCGGGTTTCGGTCGCCTCTTTTTTTACAATTCGAGTGAAATCCGCTCCTTCCCTATCCGACCAGGCAATCAATCGATCTTCAGGGAATTTTCTTTCAATTTCCTCCCTGACGATTTCCTGATCCTTGCAATAGATCAAAAGCTTAGAATCTTTAAAAAGCTGGAGCTTTTCTTGAATCTTGGATCTTCTGTCCGGAAAGCCTGAGTCATGTGCTGTTCCAATATTGGTGAATATACCCAAGTCAGGCCGGATCATTTCTCCAAGAGTTTGCATTTCGCCTACTTTAGAAATCCCTGCCTCCAGAATTGCCACTTGATGATAAGCTTGGATTTCCAAAATTGATAAGGGCACGCCTACCTGTGAGTTGTAGCTTTTGGGACTTTTGACCACAGAAAACCCTTGCTGTAGGAGCTGGCCAAGCCATTCTTTGACGATGGTCTTTCCATTGGATCCAGTGATTCCGACGACCGGCTTTTCAAAGTGATCCCGAAGCAAAGCACTGATTGCTTGCAATGCTTTGTGAGGATTTGCTACCTGAATAAAGTTTGCTTCTAGCCCCTGTGGATCAAATGAATCAGGGATAATAAAGGATTTTACGCCCTTTTCAATCAGCTCAGGGATAAAATCCACTCCATTTGCCTTTGCCCCTTGTAAGGCTACAAAGAGACTTTTGGATGGCTGAAATACTTGCCGGGAATCTATGAAAATGCGATTTATTTCGAGATCCTGCTGATTGGATGACAGGCTTCCCTCACAGATTTTTGCAATCTCCGGTAGCTTTAAAGGCCTAATCATGACTTTGACTTGGTGTCTTTTTCTTTTTGAAAAAAACCTGCCGAATCCATCTAGGAAGGAAAATGGCTCCTAAAATCAAATAGGGATAATAGGAAAGCAATCGCCACAGAATACTGGTCACAAAGGTGTAACCATCCAGGAACTGGGTGAAAAACTGTCCGAAGAAAAACTCGGCAGTTCCCGAACTTCCCGGAGTTGGAGAGATCATCATTACGATCCACATGATCACCTGTCTCGCAAAAACAATCACGTGATTATCGAGGCTCAGCGGTACATAGGCTGAAATCAGCGCGTTTAGCATCAAGTATCTAGAGCTCCAGATAAATATCGTAGCCAGTATAATCGGAATCCAGTAGCTCCACTTTTTACCGCTAAGTTCCTTGGATGCTTCGATGATCTGATTGCCGTATTCTTGCGCATCATGCTTCCACTTTCTCAGCCATTTTATAGAAAATATCTTGATCAGTACCCATTTGAATACGCGGGGTCTGTAGAATAAGGCTGCCGCCATGATCAAGCTATATGTGGCATACAGGCCATAGCTGATCCAAAATATTGCCTGTAGACTGTTTTCAAGCTGATTTTCGAGGATTTTGCTGTCTGGAAAGATGTTTCCTTTGGCAAAGAATAAGATAATGGGTGCTCCGATGACAAAGAATAAATTGTCCAAAATGGCAGTCACCATGACAAAGGAAATGGCTCTTCCTAGCTTGATTCCTTCCTTATTTAGGATGAAAATCGCGACAGCAGTACCGCCTACCACGGAAGGAGTCACCGCAGAGGCAAACTCCCAAAGGATGATGACATAAATCGCTCTAGTCCAAGTTAGCTCTCGCTGGGTGATTTCACGAATTCGGTAGACGTAGCCGGCATCTCTGAAAATGATTACCAGGATCGCCAAAAAGATGTAGGGTAATGAAGCGTCAAAGACTCCTTTCAAAGTCTTGGTATTGACATTGGGATCGAAATAAAACATTGCGAACACAATGCCTAAACCGATTAGGATCGGAACCCAAACCTTATTAGGGTTTAGCGTTTTGAAAATCTTCTTGTTGTCAAGCTTCATACTTAGGCTGCAGCGATTGGCTCAGTCTTTTCTACCCAAAAATTATTATATCCTTCACCAATGACAATGGTAACCTCTGAGAGCTGTAAGAGTTCCAAAATGGCCAGAAAGGTGTAAATGACAAAAATCTTATCCGGCTTGTATTCAATAAAATCTGAGAAGGGTACTTGTTTCTTGAAGCTTATTTTTTCCAATACGAAGTCTTTTTGTTGCTCGATAGTGTATGGATACTGAATGACGGTATGTTTTGTTTCCTCGCTGCGAGCGGCCATTTTGGCCATGCACTTTTGGAATACCTTCAGCAGTTTGTAGAGATCCACATGCTGCATTTCTGCATCCACATCATCAATCTTATGAAGTGATTTAAGTTCGGCTGCAATATTTCCCCGCTTTTCTTTAGCCTGACGGTCAGATTCCAGACTGGCTAAATCCTGAATGACAGACTTGTATTTTTTGTACTCCAGAAGATTTCGAATGAGTTCTTCTCTCGGGTCAATTTCCTCACCTTCTTCGTTGAGTTCGGGTCGGGGTAGTAGCATCCGAGACTTGATTTTCATCAGCGTGGCTGCAAACAAGATGAATTCGCTTGCCACCTCGATCTCCATCCGTTCGAGATGATGGAGATAATCGAGGAAATCATTGGTAATCTTGGAGATGGGAATATCGTAAATATCCAATTCGTCACGCTCGATGAAAAAGAGCATGAGGTCGAAAGGCCCTTCGAAAAGTGGTATTTTGATTTCGAAACTCAAAGGATATTTAGATTATTGGTTAATTTTGCGAACTTATAGCCAAAGATATTCAATTAAAGTAAATTAATTGAAAAGGGGAGATGGAGTAGCGGCTCGATTTTAGTTGCTATGCTAACTAAAAAACAATACCAAATCGCGCTGGTTTATCTTTCCAATACATAAAAAAAGCAAAGAATTCATGTTGATCCAACCTGGAGAACTACTCGCCCAAATCGACAGCCCTGCCGATCTTAAAAAACTTCCAAAAGACAAGCTTGTCCAAATTTGTGACGAACTCCGCGACTTTATTGTGGACAATGTTTCTGTATATGGAGGGCATTTTGGAGCTAGTCTGGGAGTGGTCGAACTCACAGTAGCACTTCATTATGTGCTTAATACACCTGAGGATCAGTTGGTTTGGGATGTGGGGCATCAGGCATACGGGCATAAAATTCTAACAGGGCGAAAAGATAAATTCCATACGAACCGAATTTATGGAGGAATTTCAGGTTTCCCCAAGAGGTCAGAAAGTGAATATGACACTTTTGGAGTAGGGCACTCAAGCACCTCTATTTCGGCGGCGCTAGGAATGGCGATGGCCTCTAAATATAAGGGCAAAAACAAGCAGCAACATGTAGCAGTCATTGGTGATGGTGCCTTGACAGGAGGTATGGCTTTCGAAGCTATGAATCATGCAGGAGTCAGCGACAGCAATATTTTGATTATCCTGAATGACAATTGCATGTCTATTGACCCAAATGTTGGGGCTCTAAAGGATTATCTTACTGATATTACCACTTCTCATACTTATAACAAGGTCAAAGACGAAGTTTGGAAAATGCTTGGTAAACTGAGCAAGTTTGGCTCGTCTGCCCAAGAAGTTATCTCCAAAGTGGAGGGAGCGATCAAATCCGCAGTCCTAAAGCAGAGCAACTTATTCGAGTCTCTCAACCTTAGATATTTTGGACCGGTAGATGGACATGATGTCAATCACTTGGTTGAAATCATGCGGGATTTGCAGGATATTCCAGGTCCGAAGATTCTGCACTGTGTGACCGTAAAGGGCAAAGGATATGCTCCGGCTGAAAATGGAAATCAAACCACTTGGCATGCTCCCGGTACTTTCGACAAAGTGACTGGTGAGATATTCAAAAAAGTGCCTTCCACTCCACAACCACCGAAATATCAAGAGGTTTTTGGACATACCATTGTAGAACTGGCAGAGCAGGATGAGCGAATCATGGGAGTGACCCCGGCTATGCCTTCCGGTTCTTCAATGAATATTATGATGAAAGCAATGCCTCACCGGGCTTTTGATGTGGGTATTGCGGAGCAGCATGCCGTGACCGTTTCGGCAGGTATGGCAACTCAAGGCCTGAAGCCTTTTTGTAATATTTACTCCAGCTTTATGCAGCGGGCCTATGATCAGGTAATCCATGATGTCTGCCTCCAAAATCTTCCTGTCGTATTTTGCTTGGATCGAGCAGGGTTTGCAGGAGCAGATGGACCGACTCACCATGGTGCATACGATTTAGCTTATTTCCGATGCATCCCAAATTTGGTTGTTTCAGCTCCTATGAATGAGGAAGAACTTCGAAATATGATGTATTCCTCGCTTAGGCATGAAGGTCCTTATTCTATCCGATACCCAAGAGGTAAAGGCGTGATGCCTGAGTGGAGAACTCCTTTCCAGCAGATTCCTCTCGGACAGGGTCGAATTGTGAAAGAAGGTGAGGATGTGGCCATTTTGAGCATTGGACATATTGGAAATTATGCAATCCAAGCAGCTGAAGAGTTGGCGAAGGAAGGGCTGAATCCGGCTCACTATGATATGCGATTTGTCAAGCCATTGGACGAGGAACTTCTGCATGAGATTTTTGGAAAATTCTCTAAAGTCGTGACCGTGGAGGATGGATGTTTGATGGGTGGATTTGGATCCGCAGTATTGGAGTGGATGATGGACCATGGCTATCAGGCTCAAATCAAGCGATTGGGTATTCCTGATGCGATTATCGAGCACGGAGAGCAGGAGCAACTTCACCAGCTTTGTGGTTTTGATGCTGCGGGCATTGCTGATGCAGTTCGTAGTCTAGCTGAGGTAGCAAAGGCACACTAAAATCATGTCTTCAGTTTATTTTTTTGAAAAAGGCTCAGGTCAGCCTGTGGTTTTGATTCATGGATTTTGTGAGATCGGAGCCATGTGGGAAGATTTTACCCAAGAATTATCGAAAGACTTTCGTGTCCTTTGTCTTGATTTACCGGGATTTGGAAAGAGTCCTTTGCCAAAGCCGCAAATCTCCTTGGAGGAAACTGCCGTGATGCTGGAGGAATGGATGGAAGAGCATTCAATCCAAGACCCAGTGATTATTGGTCACTCATTAGGAGGTTATGTAGCCTTGGCACTATTGGAATTGATGGGCAGTAAAATCAGGGGAATAGGGCTTTTTCACTCGACGGCATTTGCCGATGATGCCGGGAAAAAACAAATGCGGAATCGTACGATTCAGTTTTTGAAGAAATTTGGAGCAGAGAAATTCGTGAGTTCTTTTGTCCCCCCGCTTTTTTCGGAGAAACACCGGGAGGAATTTGCCTCTGAAATCGAACAAGCTACAGAGCAGGCCAAGCAGTCTAGCTTGGAAGGATTGATTGCTTTTACTGAAGCCATGCGGGATCGAAAAGATCGATTCGAAGTATTGAAAAACTTTCAAGGTCCCAAATTAATGATTGCCGGTACGGAAGACGGAGCTGTTAAGATTGAATCCAGTCGGAGGCAAAAAGAAGTATTCACGCATTATTTCGAACTCGAAGGTACAGGCCATATGGGAATGATTGAGGAAAAGGAAAGGACTTTAAATCTTGTAAAGGGGTTTTGCCTAGAATTTCCCTAATTATAGGTTTTTGCCTTTTACCATCCGATCTTTCCCATTCAAATCAGGAATGATTTCTACCTCTGAATAGCCCAAATCAAAAAGAAGGTTCTGGACATCTTTTCCATAATCCTCATGGATTTCGAAGTAAAGTTTGCCCTTAGGTTTTAATGCCTTTTTACCCAAAATGGCAATTCTGCGATAAAAAAGAAGCGGGTTCTCGTCAGGTACAAAAAGTGCCAGTTCTGGCTCAAAATCCAGGACATTGCGGTGCATTTTTTCCTTTCCCTTTTCAGGAATATAAGGTGGATTGCTTACCAAGATATCCAAATCTCCGATTGGAAGCTCTTCTTCCAAAATATCTAAATGAATCCAGTGCACTTTCGCTTTTAATTCCTCTGCATTTTTATGAGCAATGGCTAAAGCAGACTCAGACACATCCAATCCGTAAACTTCTGCCTCGTTCATTTCCAAAAACAGAGTAATTGGAATACAACCTGTGCCGGTTCCGATATCGAGAATTTTAAGACCTGATTGCGGATTTTCCTTGATGATCAAATGCACCAATTCCTCGGTTTCATTTCTTGGGATCAAGGTATCTCTGCTTACCTGAAATTCTCTTCCGTAGAACGGAGCTTTTCCAAGAATCTGTTGAATTGGCTCTCCCTTTTTTAGTCTTTCAAAGTCATCAAAGAGGGATTTTGGCAAATCCTTTTCCTCCAAAAAATTCATCATGTCCACTCGTCGAAGCCCTAAATGATGCTCCAAAAGCCACTCGACCAAGTTTTGAGCTTCGGGTAGCTCATAGAGTTCAAGTTCTGAGGCCCACTTTTTTACTAGACTGTTATAATTGATCATTGTAGCGAATTAGGTCTTTGCTCCGTAAAGGTAATCACTAATCAAGCTACCTATGAAAAAACTGCTTCTGCTCTTCGTTTTTGGTCTCAATCCACTTCTCTCTTTGTCTCAGGAAAGCAATAGAGGTCCCTTTATTGAAATTGATGGGAGTTATTGGGAAAGAGCCATAAAGCACCCTCAATTCTTTGCTCCTGAGAAAAATCGCTTTGGAAGTGTACGTGTATTTTTGGGGCTTCCAATCGGTCAAAACTGGGCTATTGGCTTATTAAGCTCACATCAAGCCTACTATGAGGAGCAGGCAAATGGCTATCAAAATCGTGAGATTTATGGCCCTGACCCAAATGAAAGCGGTAATTCTATCTTGCTGGGATACACACAAGACGAATTGAATGTAGGATTGCAAAATGAACTGGTGGGATGGGGACTATTTTTACAGCGAAAAATCAAGCTTGGCACTCGGACTTCGCTGAATTTCAACCTGTATGCCATGAGAGAAAGCGGGAAAAATGGCCAAATAGAAATCTTTCCTGATTATTCCTATTGGGCTTGGTGGCCTTGTCCTAATTGCCTGTCGATTGCACCTGGCCCTATCACCCGAGCAGTGGAGGAGCGCAATTGGAAATCGGGGATTGATTTGGCTTTTGCCTGGGCACTTTCCAAGAAACTTGACTTGGGAATCAGAGCAAATTTTTTAGAGTTTCGAAAGCGCACGATCTCCACGAATTCTGGAGAAATCAACACGCTTGTTTTTGACCCCTTACAAGCCCTTGCTGATGGTTATGCAGGGGACCGCTATGACTTTGGGTCGGCGGTAGGTAGGGAAGGTGTCCGAATTTCCTTGACCTTTAGGCCCTTTTAGCATTCTTTTCCTTAAGTCTGCAAAAGAAAAACTACCTTTGTGCAGAATATATTTCTGATGAAGTTACACAACAACACCATACGAGGCGTGCATGATGCCTTAGAAGCCATTTTTGAACGGGGACAATTTGCCGATAAGGTCATCGAACGAACCCTCAAGTCCAATCCAAAATGGGGAGCAAGGGACAGAGCATTTATAGCTGAAACTACCTACGAGATGGTGCGTTGGTGGCGCCTGATCAATTACCTCAGTCCTTCTTCCAATTATTGGGATCTTTTTGGGACTTATTGGTTGATGCAAGGCCATGAGCTTCCTTCTTGGGAGGAATTTTCTAAGCTAAATCCAGCCAAAATCAAGGAAAAGTATGAGCAACTGGAGGATCCGGGAATTTTGGAATCTGTGCCAGAATGGCTTTATGAATTAGGAAAAAAGGAACTGGGCGAGACCTGGGATACTGAGTTGCACAGTCTCAACCAAGAAGCAGAAGTTGTCATCCGTGTGAATACCCTAAAGACTACTCGGGAGCGGCTGAAGAATCAATTGCTGGAAGAAGGAGTCCGAACCTACCATGTGAAAGGTTATCCTGATGCTTTGATTTTGGAAGAAAGACAAAATATTTTTCGTTCTGCCGCATTCAAGGCTGGGCTATTTGAGGTGCAAGATGCATCCTCCCAACTGGTAGCTGCATCCCTTGCGGTGGAGCCTGGTATGCGGGTGATTGATGCTTGTGCAGGTGCAGGCGGAAAGACCTTGCATTTGGCAGCTTTGATGGAAAATAAGGGGAAAATCATCTCCATGGACTTGGAGGAATGGAAACTTCAGCAGACCAAACTCAGAGCGAGACGAAATGGAATTGACATCATCGAACGAAAGGTGATCGAAGGATCGAAGACTATCAAAAGGCTGAAAGATTCTGCGGATCGATTGCTTTTGGATGTCCCCTGCTCGGGTCTTGGAGTACTTCGTCGCAATCCGGATACCAAGTGGAAACTCAGTCCAGAGTCCATAGCAAAAGTGAAAGAGGCACAGCAAGAAATCTTACAATCCTATCCTAGCATGCTGAAAAAGGGTGGACAGCTAGTCTATGCCACCTGCAGTATTCTCCCTTCAGAAAATGAACAGCAAGTCAAGAAGTTTCTGGCATCAGAGGCAGGAAAAGACTTTGAATTACTGGAAGAGCAGAAGGTCTTTTCCCATCAGAGTGGATTCGATGGATTTTACATTGCGAGGATGATCAGGAAATAACTCAACATGGATTTTTTACCGATTTTTGGTAATTTTAATGAAAGGTTTTCCTATGAGTAAAAATACATCTATATCGTTAGGAGATTATTTTGACCGTTTTGTAACTACTCAATTGGAGTCAGGACGGTATAAAAATGCAAGTGAAGTCATACGGGCAGGGCTTCGTCTCTTAGAAAATCAAGAGACCCAGGCTCTGGCTTTAAAAAATGCAATTGAGGAGGGCTTAAATAGCCCAAGAGTAAATGAGTTTGATTTTGATCAGCATCTAATCAAGCTCAAGTCCCAAAAGAAGGAAAATGGATAATCTTGTTCTTCGGCAAGAAGCCATAGATGATCTTTCGGAAATATGGGAATATACTTTTTACAATTGGTCCGAAACGCAAGCGGATAAATACTATGAAATGCTAAAACTTGCCTGTCAAGAAATCGCTTCAAATAGTCAGTTAGGGAAAGATTACAGTGATATTTTACAAGGGTTGAAGGGTTATCAAATTGGGAAGCATATTATTTTTTATCACAAGTCAAACCCGTTTGAAATTGAAATTATCAGAATTTTGCATCAGCAGATGGATCTAAAAACAAGGTTAAAGGAATAATTCTTTGAAATTAACTGGAGTTTAGAAATTCCTTCCCTATTTAGAAATTTTCACTCCGCACAGATCGAAAGCATAGGAAAATTATGAACCCGTACTAGATTTTCGGTTAGACTTGGATTGAAAAACTTGCTAAAGCCTGACTTGTCGGTCTTAGCTAATGCTAAAATATCCGGTTGATTTCGCTCCGCATAGTATAAGATTCCATTCTCAGGATTTTCTGCATTGATTAGAATTTGGCGGATGGATGTGTCTCCATCGCATAGTTCTTGAAAGAGTTCATCGGATCGCTCCTGCTCATAGAAATCGTAAGGCGTATTGACAAAGATGACATCCAGTTCTGCTCCAAGCATATTGGCCAAGCTTTTTAGTTTCTGAAATACAGGTCTTTGACTTGGCTCAAGAGTGGAGAGAAAGGCAATCCGTTTGATTTCCATTCGGGCAGGCTCTTCTTTCACGATTAGCGTAGGGATTTTGATGTTCCGAAGAATCTTTTGGGCTGTCGAGCCTAAGAAGAAAGGTTTTTTAGATCCTCTTCCCTCGGAACCCATGATCACAAAGTCTGGAGAGGCTTGATTGACATGTTCGAAAACCGTCTCCGAGCCATAGCTATAGATCAGAGTAGAAAAAGCATCTAAGCCACCTTGCTCAAACTCATGTACTAAGCCTGAAAGCTTGTTTTTGGCAGAAGAGATGTCTTGCAAGGTTTGAGGATAAAACTTTTCCTTGTCTTTATCCAATCTCACCCAGTCTACGGGAGTGCTGAGAATATGCATGACTTCTACGGATGCTTTGAGTTTGGAAGCAAGCTGCTTAGCATAGTAAGCCGCATAGCCTGCGACCTCCGAGAAATCGGTCATCAACAAAACTTTAGATCCTGTCTTCATGGTTGTGATCCTTTTGGTGTAATACCAAATTACAAAAACTTACTCCAAATTGGATTGAAAAATAGGATCTCCGGAGCTGATATTTATCAGCTAGTCAGGGGTTTAATGGTAGGATTAGCTTGTGTGAATAAAAAAGACCAGTTTGATAAAAACTGGTCTTTTCTGATTTGGATGCTTTAATTAATTATTTCGCAATCAAACCATCCTTGATCAATTGATTGATGATGGTTGTGGAGAAAGATCTTGAAAAGGTCTCGATAGAGCTTGGGTTGGTGGTTTCAGACTGGGAAGACCAAACCAATTCTTCAGTCTGTGCATCATATAAATTAGCTTCCAAATAGTATTTTTTGTCAGTGGTGTAATAGCCCGGATCATACATGACGGGATTGTAATAATTATAATATCCCCAGAATCTGCCATAATAACCATATCCCATCGGAGAATACATGGTTGAGCCTGGAACGTAGCGTGTTTCATTGGTTTGGTCCAAAACTGCCACCGTAAGAATTGCATCGGTACCTAGTTCTCGGATTTTTCTTAGAACCTCCTCTTTATCAACTCCATCGGATTTGAATCCCGGAGGAAGAATATCAAAACTGCTTTCAGCATTTACTCCTTCTTCCAGTAATAGATTATCCAGATCAGTTTCGACCATTTGTCTGGCAAGTATGTTATCTGTCAGAGCCGTGACAAAAAGGTTGCTATATCCTTCAGCTGGTGTGCTTGGACCAGTCCAAGAGCCTAGGATTTTTACACTGGGAGAGCAGGAAAGCATCAAAGCCACCAAGGATAGGCTAAGGATTGATAAGTTTTTCTTCATTTCTATTTTATTTTAAGCTGTTCAATTTACTAAAAATGCCCGATTAAATTTTCCATCTTTAAATTTGATCGGAGCTCCCATGAGAATACCAGCTGGGGTAATTATTTATCGATTTTAAGGAATAATAGGTCCACTGCACTCTGAATGGTACTTGGGATATTCTTTTGCTTTTTAGGAAGTGCCCGATCTATGGTGCCTACCCAAACGGCCTCATTGTCCGATACATCTACCAAGTGCATGGTCAGTGATCCCTCTGTATAGGTGTTTACGGGTACTTCTGTCCTTGTCCAAGTATAGCTTCGTTGCCCAGTGTACATAAATGGATCAGTTGCCAAACTTGTCTCCCGCGTTTGAATTTGTTCTTGCACGCTGATACCCAAATTCACTTTTAGATCGGGGTTATTTGCATCTCGTTTCAAGCCCCTCTCTTCCATTTTTTTGGTTATGGCGTCTTGAAGGAAGGCTATGTTCTCTTCATAGTATTCTCCACGCTCCTCAGGACCTTTGAGCTCATAGAAGTCAAAAGATTTATACTCTTTCAGATTGAAGTCATCATATATCCCTTTGGGAACATTCACGTATTTTTTACCAGAGCAAGAAGCAAGTATTCCTGCGATAGCAATCAGTAAGACAAATGAATTTTTCATAGCTGTTGAGGTTGATAAGTTAATATTAATTCAAAAAGCTACTTTTCATTGAGGCTAGCTTAATCATTAGATTTTATTTGTCTTAGCGAAGAAAGACAATTCCAAAGTTGATCCCAAGGTTAGATTGTCCGGCTAGATTATTACTCTCGAAGGAGTTGTAATATTTTGCCCCGATCTTGAATCCTACCTGAGGGGATGGTTCAAAGATCAATCCCACTTCAGGACGAATAGCAAATTGCCAATGGGTATCTTGTGATGTGAAAATTCCCATGTCAATTCGTCTATCATGAGCGATTGTACCTATTCCCAATCCTGCATAAGGTTTGACTTTACCTTCTACCACAGGGAAATAAGAACCTGTCACTAAGATAGGATATGCATATTGGTAGCGGTATTGAACACCGGAAAGGGAAGCGGTACCTTCGGTATATACCTTGTTTTCTTCTCTTTTGTAAAGTGTCAGATGACCTACTTCACCGCCCACGGCTATTTCTCGTGTCACAAACCGCTGATACTCGATATTGATGCCTCTTAGGGCTGATTGGTCGATGAAGTCTGAGGTATTGCCCAAGGGAATGGTCACAGGTACCTCAATGGTGAATGCAGATGTCTGGGCCTTAGCCACGCCTAAACCCAAGAAAAGAAATAGTAAACTGCTGTAAATGATCTTTTTCATGGTTATTTGGCTAGGTAAGGTGATTGATTAAAAGCTTGATTGATGCCATTGGTGATTCTAGTGGCAATCTGATCTCTACTTCCTTCTAAAAGACCATTCATAATTCCAGACCAAACCACGGGGATTTTATCTGAAGCACTGATTCCGCTTGGCTGAGTCATCTGTAGAAAAACAGTACCGGTGCGTACTCTAGAAACTTGTGGTGGGAAGTAGCCAGGATAGTACCAGCCCCAGCCAAAGCCCCATCCCGGATAGTACCAGTTCCAATACCACCAATCATAGTAAAAAAATACCTGATCGGTTTGAAGAGCTGATGGTAATATTATCAAGTCAGGGTTTGCACTCTTATCGACTTCCCTGTAGCCCAAAGCATTCATATTGGATCGGATGGAAGCAATGATAGTTGCCGAATAAACCGGATCAATAAATTCTGGCTCGAAACCTTCTTCTCCATCAATCTCATCACCGGTTATTTTGATGACTCTGTCAGGTACTGAATAGGTGCTCTGGGAAGTAAAATTAAAATCCTCAGAGTAATTGGTGTAAACGATATCTAGCTCATCAACATACTCTGCTCCCTCTGGAATACAGGCAGTATAAATGACCGCTAGAAGTAATCCTAGAAGGATTTCTTTGTAACTTTTTCTCATATTAATCTATTAGGCGTGTTTAGTTTTCGTCAATAAAAGGCAACTCTTGTTGCATAGCATTTCGGATGGTATTGTGGATATACACATCGATTTGCAGAAATTTAGCTGCATCCTTGGCAGAAGTGGCTTTTTTGAATTTCTTGAAATAGGTTTTATGTAGCTTGCTCAGAGCAAGGTCGTTATTCAAGGTTCTTGTAGCCAAAGAATTGGCTTCATCTTCTCCGATGGAATCGAGACTTTCTAGATAATCATTGATAATAAGAAGTCTTTCCCTGGCGAGAAGCTGTCTTTCGGCTTCGTACTGTTGATAGACAGACCAAAAACTATTGGCAACGGACTCTGGTAGATCCATGTAGGCTTCCACCAATTGTTTTTTACCCATCCCAAACTCAGCTTGGATCAAGGTGATTTCATCTTCGATTGATTGTGCAAAAACTAAAACTGGACTGACAAGCAGTAAAAGAGATAGTAAAATGAGCTTTTTCATAATCTTGCATTTAAAGTAAAATCAAAAGTATCTAAATGGTCTCCCAGATTTTTTTAAATCAGTTTTATTTATGTCAATATTCAATAAAAATATACTTTAAGGATGAAAAAATTTAATTTTTTGCATTAAAATGACTCATTAATGTTTAAATAAAATCCTGAATTTCCTTCTCTCCCAAAGCCATAATCAATGGTGATCGTGGTTCGGTTTTTTTCATTGATCATTACCCGGAGACCAAGTCCATATCCAAGATTGACTTGATTCAGTAGATTTTCTTGATTGAATTCATTTCCAAATGAGTTGGCGTTTAGGAATAAGGTACCTCCAAAAGTTTCCTTGTTCTTTTGTAGCGGAAATCGGTATTCTACCTCTGAATAAAGCATGGATTCTCCCCGAAATCTTCCTTGAGCATACCCTCTTCCGGTACGGCCAAACATATCCCAAGTCAGTGCAGGAAGGTTCATGTAAGGTAGCTTTCCGCTGACCAAAAAGTTGCCATAGGCCCAAAATCCAATGAGGTGCCTTTTTCGCCTTTCACTCAGGTTAAAATAGTGCCTGTAGTCCAGCAGAAGGGTGGAAGAACTTTGATCAGATCCTAGGAACGTAGGATTGACCTTATAAGAAATCAAAGCAAAGTTTCGCTCATAAGGAGAGACTGGAATGTCGCGGTTTTCGTAAACTGCATTGAGTGTGAGACCTGATAGGGCGTATGATTCTGTATCAAAACCATTGGAAAGGTTGTATGCATTATGTGTGAAAACTTCCTCCGGAGCTGAAATTGGTTCATTAAGGAAGTTTTCGATTCTGGAGTGAATGTCCAGGTGGTAGCCAATTCCTAAATAGAAATTACTGTCCGAGATTCGCTTCAGGACTGTCTCATAAAAACGTAGCAATCGAAAATTCATCTGCTGCTCCCCCCACAAAACACCCGGTGGTTCACGGAAATATGGATCCTGACTGGGTTCGTTCGGAGAGCTGCTTCCCAGTCCAAAGGTTGGCTGAGAGGTAATAAAATAACGCCAATCCCCAACTAATATCCAGTCGTTTTCATTCAAGAAGATATTGCTTCTGACACTAAAAATCCATTGCTTCTTGGTGGTATAGAGGATGTTCCCTACCAAATTTGACAGCTTGGTCGTCTGGGGATCTCCCATGTACCAAGTGGCAGAAGGAGCCAAGCCAAACATCCAGCCATTTGCAGGATTGGATCCGATGGCTGGTAGTGGTACAAATTTGAATTGGTTGATTTTATTGGGAGTATATTGGACTGGTTCTTGCCCAAATCCCGATCTGCAGAATAAGAGAAGACAAAACCAAGCGAGGAGTGTGTATTTCATAAGGAAAGATAGAGTTTTTGAAGAAAACTCTCGCTTCGTCGGATGATCTTTGAGCGATAGCACAGGCATAAAAATAGGCCTTTACACAAAAGCAAAGGCCTTTAATCATAGGATAAGCAATTATTTCTGAGGAATTCGGAATACTAACCCCCCGTCAAATCCAAACTGATACATGCTGGAATAGGTACTTAATCCTCCTCCCACTCCGCCAGTTCCAAAATATAATCCGCCACCAATCGCCTGAGTAGCTGAAAATAAAGAAGCTTGGATTCTCAAGGCCACATTTTCAGCCAACCAGAAATTGGAACCGCCTCTGATTTGCCAAGAGAATTTTGTGGAAGAGTTCGAATTTCCATTGTCAGGATTGTCTACTCCAAAGATTCCTAAGCCAATTCCTGCGCCGGCGAAGGGCTCAACAGTTTCATTGATCGGGAAGTATCGGGTACCATTAAGCATGATCCAATTGATTGCCAAATCAAAATTGGTGGATTGAAGTTCCCCATTCAAAAAGCCTCCATCCTGATAAATGGTCGGCGCATTGGTGTCTTGTCGAAGGTATTGAAGTTCGATTGCACCTTTTTGTGGAATATGGTACTCCAATCCCGCTCCCCAGCGAAACCCATCTTGGATAGTTCCATCGAAAAAGGATGAGTTGGAGAAGTAAGAGTCCACGCGGTCTTTAAACACATAGCCGCCGTAGGTGTTAAGTCGGACTTCCTGTGCATAACTCCCGAATACAATGAATAGGAGTGCGAAAAGAGTTGTGATTTTTTTCATGATAAGTAAAGATGTCTGAGTCTCTGTTTTAATTTTTTATTCTTCCTTTTCCCAAAGCAGTTTGTTGAATGCGATGCCAAAGGTCCAAGCATTGTAGACATCCTGCTTGGTTTCGTAGGCCAGATTTAATGCAATTTCAAACTTTTCGGTGATTTCAAAGCTATATTCTGATCCAAACCGGAAAAAGGATAGATTTTCGTTCTTTTCGAATTCGTAACCCGGTCCGGCATAAAAGGACCAATGCCTTTTTGCATGATAATGAAGCACAAAAGCTCCAGAAAATGGATAGCTTCGCTCCAAAAGTACTTCCTCTTTTTCGACTTCGAAGGACTGAACCTTCATATCAGCCTGAAAAACTACCGACCATTTGGGATGGAAATAATAGTCTATATCTAGGCCCCAAGTAGGAATAATTGCGACCCTTTTATCACCTTCAAATGCATTGGGGACGTGGGAATTTGCCATCATGATCGCTCCCCGAATTTTTGGGATATGAGATTTTTCCCGCTCTGGTTCCTCAGTTTCTTGGGCTATTGAAGCAAATGAAATCAGACCACTAAGAATCAAAAAAAAGCTAACCTTAAAAGCCATATCAATCCGGATAAATGGATTTCCAATCTTCAGCCATATCCACGATAACCCAACCTAGGCCAGGACCATTGTTCAGTCCCATTTTGAGATTTCCAATGGCCGAAAGGCTATCATAAGCATATTCCCGCTCGGAATCAGTGTGGTGGATGAGGATACCTAGCCTGGGGCCAGTTGAGTTGGTGGTGTATTCCAGCATTTGATAGTCCCCGTCTGAATTGCCTACCGCAATGGTAGGGCGAATACCCAAATGCTGGTGAATGGCTACGGGTTTTCCTTCCTTGTCGTCGATGAAGTTCAATTCTGGGATTTTAATGACCTGTTTTTCACCATCTTTTTCTTCATACTTGGCTTTAAGCGAAGAGCCCACTACTTGATAGGGAGGGATATCGTAGGCTTCTTCTGCCCAAACCCGGATAAAATCAATTCCTCCTCCTGAGACGATAAAAGTTTTGTATCCATTTGCTCTTAGAAATTCCAAGAGCTCCAGCATGGGCTGGTAGATCATCTCATTGTAAGCTTTTCCGGTATCGGGATGGCGAGTGGTCTCTAGCCAGGTCTTAACTGATTGAGCAAATTCATCCTCCGACATGCCAGCGTGAGAAACCATTACCAATTCAAATATGGCTTGATGCCCTCCGGCTAAGGCCCCACTAAGGTCGTCATTCAAAACGGCCTGAATAGCTTCGCTGGAAGACCATTCGGGATGGTCAGCCGCATTTTTTTTGATGAAATCCACGGCATATAGCAGCTGATAGTACATGGGCTGCTCCCCCCATAGGGTGCCATCATTATCAAAAACGGCGACACGGTCCTTTTCCGGAACGAAGTTGGAACTCCCTTCGGAAGCTGTGCTACGGATAAAATCTTCGATTTTTGACCTGGCTTCTCCATCATTCCAAGATTCTAAATAGGTAATATCTGCAGTTTCGGTCTCAGTATTTCCACTTGTATTTTCTGAAAACTGACAGGAGTAAATGATTAAAGCGAGAAAGGAAGGCGCAATTATAGAAAAGGTATTCTTTTTCATAGTAGGATGGGAAAAAAAAGAGCTATGGTTTGGTGACCATAGCTCATTGATTAATTATTGGTTTTGGCCTTTCACCATGTCTTCGATTTGTTTTTCGACCTTGCCAAGACTCCAGTCACCAGCAGTCTGGCTTGGAGGATAGTCTTTGAAGGTAGAAAGGAAATTAAATGCATAGCCTTGGATTGAAATCAAAATGTAGGCTCGATCAATATACCAGTCATAGTAGGTATTGGATCCATAGAGCGCTTTTTCAAAAGGATCTCTTCTTAGATTTATCAGATAAGGCGCTCTTAATTCTACAAAAGGTTCGAGCCAAATCTGAAGCTGATCAGCTCTGTTTTCCAAAAACATCGCTTTCCAATCATCGTATCTAAGTGCAGCAATTGAGCCAGCATCATTTACATATACAAAGCCTTTTCTCGGTGATTCCTTCGCCTTACCAGTTAAATAGTCTAATTGGTTGACTCCGTCGATGTAGTTTTTATAGGTCCTTCCATTCAAAGTGACACCATTCATAATTTTAGATTTTATGTTAGGATCACCTGCTACTGCTGCAAATGTTGGGAGCCAGTCCTCATGTGATACAATGCCATTGTAAGTCACTCCTGCTGGGATTTTTCCAGGCCATCTTACAAATGCAGGCACTCTGAAAGCACCTTCCCAGCTGGAGTTCTTCTCTCCATGGAAGGGAGTAGTTCCAGCATCAGGCCAGGTATTGTAATGAGGGCCGTTGTCTGTTGAGTAAAAAACAATGGTATTGTCTGCTATTCCCAATTCATCCAGAAGAGCCAATAGCTCACCAACATGGCGGTCATGCTCTACCATACCGTCGCTATATTCATCTTGACCTGAGATTCCTCGGTTTTCCTCTTTTACGTGCGTACGGAAGTGCATCCGAGTTGCATTCCACCAGGTGAAAAAGGGCTTTCCATCTGCCACTTGCTTTTTGATATGCTCTTTTGCGGCAGCAAGGGTTTCTTCGTCGATAGTTTCCATTCTTTTTTTGGTGAGTGGTCCCGTATCTTCAATTCTTTGACCACCTTTACCATCTGCCCAACTATGAATTACTCCTCTGGGGCCATAGCGGTCCTCAAACTTAGTACCGTCTGCTAAAATTAATCCCGTTGGATAATCCTCATTTTCAGGCTCTTCTTCTGCATTCAAGTGATAAAGGTTCCCAAAGAACTCATCAAATCCATGATTGGTTGGTAAATGTTCATCCCGATCCCCTTGATGGTTTTTACCAAATTGGCCAGTTGCATAACCGAGGCTTTTCATGACAGTTGCAATCGTCACATCAGACTCTTGCCATCCTTCTTTTGCCCCTGGCATACCAACTTTAGTCATTCCTGTTCTTACAGGGACATTCCCTCCCAAAAAGGCTGCTCTTCCAGCTGTACAGGATTGCTGTCCATAATAATCCGTAAATCCGGCTCCTTCTTTGGCAATTCTGTCAATATTGGGAGTCATGTATCCCATCATGCCTCGATTGTTGTGGCTGATGTTCCAAGTACCGATGTCATCTCCCCAGATGACAAGAATATTTGGTTTTTCCTGAGCAATACTGACAGCTGACAGTAAAAATGCACAAACCAAAAAACTGATTTTTTTCATAACATGCTGATTTTAAAATGATATAATTTGATAAAACTGTAAGATTGAATCGGATATTCAACTTGATCCCCCTGGATCGCTGTCAATAATGAGTAAAATTTGACAAAATTGAACACAATAAGCCTCCTAGAGTTAAAGGCTTACATTTCTACAAACCGTACCTCTACTTTCCGGTCATTGTCCACTGAGCCCTTGGCAGTTCCCCGGATTATAAGTCCCCCGACATCAGAGGAGATACGGTCTTCGGATATTCCCAACTCTATGAAATAAGCCTTGACAGAGTCCACCCGCTGTCCAGATATTTTCAGGTTATAGCTGACTGTTCCTGTATTATCGGCAAAGCCGATCAGTTCCACTCCTAGCTCAGGGTTTGCATCGAGTACTTCTTTCACCTTCATTAATTTGGTCTTCTCAGACTCCGAGATAGAAGTCTGATTGATGCCAAAATAGATATCTACCTTACTTTGGTTGAGTAAAATATGAGAGGAGGAAGGAACGGTTTTTTCCACAATCACCGTATCCGGGCTTGTTTCTACAGGAATGGCTAACTGGCGCTGGAGACTATCGATTAGAATGGAGTCCGCCTGAATTTGAGCCATCAGTAAAGAGTCTCGCTGAGCTTGTGCGGCAGCCTCTTTCTTTTCGCCAGAGTTTGCAATGGCTGCCGTGGTGGCTGCTGTACCTCCTACTAACAAAGCATCCTTTAGAAGTTCATTGTTTTTTTCTTCTAGTTTTTCCTGTTTTTTCCTGTTCTTTTCAAGCTTTTTGGCAGTTTTCTCATCAACAGCTTCCGTATTGATGAGGAGTTCCTGCGGCTCTGTTTCTTGAGGTTCATAGGCCTGCGGTTCAGGTATTCTGGATGCAAAAGCCATCATCATCGCCGAGTCTCGAGTAGCCTGAGCCTGTAGCATTTCAGACCTGAATTCATCCATCTTTTCCTCAAACTCCTCTCGGGTCATCATGCCTGTAGTGTCATTCATTGCACTATTTACAGCTCTTGACTGCATAGCTTGGGCTGATTCAGTATTTGTGCTCATACTATCCAAATACACTTCTGTATCACCACTAGCACTATAAAGAATCCTGCTGACCTGCCCTGGGTAGATCAGAATCTGCTTCATCATGGCGCCGCTATCCAAGTAGTGAATTTGCTCATTTTGCAATACAGCGTTGAGGGAATCGCCTTTAAACTCCAATTGGGCGTTTTGTGTATTTAAAGCAGTCATTCGGTTTAAGGCTTGAGATCGCTCGTTTTCTAGTCCATTTACCCGGCTTTCTGTGACAGCAGCAGAGACACTGCTGTCCCGTCTTGCAAGTGATATGGTTTCCTCTATTCGAGAAATTTCCCCTTGGGTAGCCAAAAGTTCACGCTGAATTTCTTCTCGTTGTAAGGAAACTGAATCCATCATCAATTCTACCTCGGCTTGAGCGGCTGAATCCAAGGCCAGACTATCCCGCTGAAAACCCTTCTCTTCCCAAGCTGGTAATTGAATGACCGTAAAATAATTATTGGTTACTGCTGGACCGCTGGGGATGTTTCTCTGCGCCCTAATGGAATCAGCCTGCTCCATTTGTTTTTTTAGTAATTCATCTGGCACAAAAGTGAAGCGCTGACTGATAACTGGGGGCTGAAAGCTTTCCTTATTGGCTCCAAGACTGAATTTCACACCCACTCCATGATAAATATACCAATCTCCTCTTCCGTTTGGATTTCCTCGAAATGGATTATCGGCCGTAATGACGTTGGTTCCAGGTTTTGCGGCATATTCTTGGAAATCATTGTCATAGGTCACCCGATAGGCCCCCGATACATCATCCAGATAATCAGTAGCAGCTCTTTTGAAATCAGACTGGGCAAAGATTTCGATGCCTTTGGCTATTCTGATCCGAAAGCCCAAACCAAGGTTTGCATACAAAGTAGCTCGGTCATAGCCACCCGGAACTTCAGTCTCCAGTTCGCTTAGGTTGGTTTCGAAGGTTCCGTCCGGGATTACATTCGGATTACGATAATCATATCGGTTTCCATTGGCATCCAGCAAGTCACCAAATACATCAAAGGTCTGAACCCCTGCGCCAATGGTGATATAGGGTGCAAATATGGATTTTCCGGAAAGCAGCCAATTATTGTCTGGCTTGATGACAAAGGAAAGTCCCGCATCGAGAAGGTTTGTTTGGAAATTGAGAGCGCGGTCAAAGTTTTCTCCTTCTGTGAAAAGCGTCCCGTCATTTCTGACAAATCGATCTCCTGAACCAAATTGATAGCTTCCTGCCGTAAGCATCAATCCCACCGAATTGCCCAAGGCGTATTCTATAGATGCTTGGAATGAAAGATCCTGAGAATAAGTATCGTAGCGACGGTAGAGTTTTGTGAAATCACTGAAATTTCTGACCCCCAGAGGCCGGATGTCTCCAAAGTAATTGGTAGTACCGGCACTAAAACCAAAGCGCCATTTATATCCGTATTGCTGGCTATGTGCTGCAGAAAAAATCAGCAGAAAAGCGAGTATTGAAAGTGTTCTTCTCATCGTGCTCATCTTTTATTTCCAAATCCCAACCAAATCCTAAATTCTGCACTCAAGCCTACATAGGGCTGGAAGCTATTGACATTGCTACCGTCCAGCTGCTCCGTGGTCAAAAATGTACCGCCTGCATTGAGCCGGATAAAACGAAAGAAATTATAACCCAGTCCGATATAAACCGGCCTGTCCAAGGCTGGTCCAGAGATCCGCTCTCCCAGTGAGTTTTCCATATTTCCGGAGACAAAAACCCCAGTACTGATAGACATATTGCTCATGAAGCGAGCGAAAGTTCGGTTGCCAAGAGGAAATGAAAACCCTACATAAGGACTATACACAAATTCCTGCTGGGGAAGATTTTTGGATAGTGAGATTGCTCCATAGCCTATATTGATGGGGATGGAATTGGGCTTCTTTTCAGTGGAGTAATTTTGAAAAATTTTTTCATCTACTCGGGCTAGTAAATTGGTGCTGAAATACTGATCAACTTCTGAGAAAACAATAGCCTCTAATTCGTCCAAATATTGTCTTGCATAGGCCCCTCTTGCATTATCTGCTTCGCTAAGGCCAGACACATTAAACTTGGCCTTTCCCATCTTAAGCTTCTTTCGCTGCTCTAGTTTTTTGCGGGTGAGGTCAGAAAACCCCGGGAATTCCGCTCCATTAGGCAATTCAAAATAATAGGCTCCCGTTTTGACTATTTGATTCATATTGTTCAGAATCTGCTCATCCGAATCTTCAAATCTGATCCCACCTTTCTTCACAGAGGTAATCGTACTGAGGTAAGTATCCAAGTTTGTCTGTATCAATCGACGGACCTCCTGTACTTCCTCTTTACCGGCTTTTTGATAGAAGCCTACCTCCACATGGTATTCTTCATTAGCTCTCAGGGGATCTTCGATAAGGGCCTGAAAAGCCAATTCATTGTAGCCAAAAGGAGCTTTC